>JAEWGY010000079.1 GCA_023388035.1 Bacillota bacterium
GAAAATAATATAGGAAGGCATAGAAAAAATATGAGTAAATCAAATAAGAAGTCTAAACTAAATAGTCTAGTAAACGAAAGTGAAAGAGAAGAATTAATAAGGCTAAGGGAAGAAAATAGACTCCTAAAAAGGAAGATAATTTACGAAAAAAAGCTACAAACCTTGCTGCTAGAAGAGGAAACAAAGGCAAGGAAAAGACAAAGATAATCCTCAAATTACAAAAAAAATATCCAGAAATCAAAGTATGTGAATGGTTAAATATAGCTGATTTACCAAAATCATCATACTATGAATGGAAGATAAAGCTAGAACCAGCAATAGATAAAGACAAAGAAATTAAAGATGAAATTAAATCCAAAGCAAAAGTATCAAAAGGTAGATACGGATATAGAAGAGTGACCATTGTATTAAAGAAAAAAGGATTTAATGTTAATCATAAAAAAGTTTTAAGAATAATGAGAGAAGAATCTATGCTATGCTCTAAATTTAAGACTAAATTAAGAAAATATTCATCATACAAGGGACAAATAGGTAAGGTAGCAAATAATATTGTAAATAGACGATTTAAGGCAAGTAAACCAAATGAGTTATGGCTAACAGATATAACTTAGTTTAGAATTAAAGGATGGGAAAAGAAATTGTACTTATCTTCAATATTAGACATATTTAATAGCGAAGTAATAAGCTATACATTAAGTAACCACCCAACAATTAACTTAACCAATACAATGTTAGACAAAGCGTTAGATAAAAACAAAGATATTAAAAACTTAACTATACACTCAGATCAAGGGTTTCACTATCAACATAGCTTATGAACTAATCGATTAGAAAAAATGAACATAGCTTAAAGTATGTTAGGGAAAGGAAATTGTTTAGACAATTCTCCTATGGAAAACTTCTTTAGTGTGCTTAAACGAGAAATGTATTATGGAGTTGAATTTGATAGTTATGATAAATTAGTTAAAGAAATAGAAGAATATATTAAATGGTACAATGAAGACAGAATAAAGACAAAATTAAAAGGAATGTCACCTGTTGATTACAGATTACATTCCGCTTAAATATATTAAATTATTCCGTGTTTACGGGTTCAGTTCATAAGGCTGTCTTTTATTGTTGATCTTCTTCTAATAATTTCATAGTTTTGTGAATATCATCGTAATATTTTTTAAAATCTTCTACTAGTTCTAAAACGCCCATAAATTTATCATTTCGATCATATACACCATAATATCTTACAAGAGTACATCTATTACCTTTAGTATCCATTCGATGGAAACTACGCCATTCTTTCGATTTAAACATCTCGATTACTTTATTCATCATGTATTGAGCTTTTGGTGGGTGACAACTTGCTACATCACGCTCTAAGGCGCTTAATGGTCTTGGGAAGATAGGGCAGTGCTCTGAAAAATATTTATTTATATTATTATGATCGATAAAGGTTATTTCCATAGGCATAGCTTTTAATAAACCATCTAATTGGCTAAGAGTAATTTTACCTGACGGGAATTCTATTACTCCTTCTTTATCGAATTTAAAACTTATATTAGAAGAAAACTCATTATTATTAGTTGATGTATTATTTTCTTTAATATTTTGTTTTTGATAATTTTCATATTCATCCCATACCGGTACTTCATCTAAGTATGAGTATGAATAATCATCAAAGTCACGATATAAGTCATACCAATCATTTTTAGAAAATTTATCTTCACAAAGTGGATATAGAATTTTTTCTTCCTTAAAAATCATCTCATTCATTCTAATGATCAGTGCTTGGATATCATTTTTACTATCTTTTAAGTCTCTTTGATCAAAGAATTTAATAAGCTTTTTAATTTCTGCTCTGATTTGATCATCAACATCCCACATAACCTCACTTGGTCCGTTAATACCATATTTAGCTAATAAAGGATATAATAATTCGCCCTTCTTTTTATAGTGGGAATTAATATCCCTAAGCTTTTTTAAAGAAGTCAGAATATCTTCTATATCATCATTATGAATAGCCTTATTTAGCTTTTCTAATCTTTCTAAAATAGCTTCATTCTCAAGTTTTAATATATGCAAAGGATGTCCATATACTTTAGTAAGACTTGCCTCTTTAAGCATTGACTCATTGTCATTTAAATTGTGATGAAAAAGAGCAGAGTGGATATCACAAAGTTTTCTAATTTTTTTAATTTCAAAACCTTGATTCATTAATTCTTGTTCAGCTTGAATGATTTCAAAGCTATCAACATGAGAAAAATCTTTAATAAAATCCTCTTGTACCTTAGCTAATTCCTCTCCCTTATTAAGACGCTCTAAGTATTCTTTAAGAAGTTGTACACGGTCGTTATTATTCTCATTTGCAATCATAAAACCATTATCTTCTAATTTTGTAATAATTATATCTAGATCGATATTATGCATTTTTGCTGCATTTCTAATAGTCATAAAGCGACCAATACTTTTTCTTGTTATAGGGTTAGTAATTTTACTAAAACCAAGATCTTTTAATATATCAATAAGTTCAGGATAACTATCGCATAAACTTGCTACATTATTATTTAAATCAATAATTTTATTTTCCATATTTCCTCCAATTTAATTATAACTAAATTAATAAAAAATATAAATTAAAAAGATTTTTTTAAAAAAATGATTTAAAAATAATAATTTTTGTTAAACCGATTGACAAAAAAAAGGTATAACAATAGCAGGAAAATTTAGGAGGAATTATAATGAAAAAATTAGTATCATTACTTACGTTAATGTCTCTAGTTTTAGGAACTACAGTTACAGCTTTTGCTTCTGAAGATTTTATCGAATTTAAGCAAAATGCAGGATATGATATCCTATCATTGGTAGGTAAAAATCCTGAAAAAGTTAATGAATTAAGTGATAAACTTAATAAAGCTAAGACTGTAGAAGAAGTTAAAGCGATTCTAGAGGAAGCGAAAAAATTTGCTGGTGGAAGTGTAAGTTATACAGTGCCAGAAGCAACTAATGTTGCAGAACCTAAAAAGGAAGAGGAAAAGAAAGAAGAAGCTAAACCAGCTGTACCTAATCCTTATACTCATCATGATTCATATACAGCAGGTGAAGAAGATGCTTTACTTGATTATAAGAGAGAAGCTGTTATTGCAGTAGAAAATTCAAAAGTGACTGCAACTAAAAAGCAAGAATTAATTAAAAAAATTGATGCTGCTAAAACTATTGAAGAAGTTAAGAAAACTGTTGCTAGCATTAAAGAATTAGAATCTTTAAATAAAGTATTAAATAATGTTAAAGCAAGTGAAACTAGTTCTTTAGATACTTGAAGAGCTGAAATAATTGCTGAAATCAAAGGTTTAACTAATATTACAGCTGCTATGAAGGTTAATTTTGAAAAAATGATTCTTAAATCTAATGATGAAAAGAAAATTTTAGAATTAGCTAAAATGGCTAGATCTTACGTTGCACCTGCTCCAGGCAGCGTAACTGCAAGTGTTCCTGCTAATGCTGGTGGTCCAAGCTTACCAGATGCAGGTGTTAATGATAATTTATCATTCTTCGCTTTAAGCTCACTTGCAACTGCTACTTATTTCATTTTAAAAAGAAAAGGTTAATTAGTTAGAATCTAATTTAATAAGTGTATTTATAATAAAAAACCAGTTAAGGCTGGTTTTTTCTTTATTATAGGATAAATAATATTTTTTTCTAATAACAGAATATTAATTAAACTATTATTAATCAAAATTTAAATCAATGGGCTTTTATTTAGTTAGAAAATAAACCGCAGCTTCATTACGGCTGTGATTAGCACTGATAATAAAATCATTACCGTTTTTGTGACCTACCATAAGATTAGAAGGACCTGCACCCTTATCGATAATATTAACTTTATATTCATTATCTTCATAAGTAATGATGAATAATTCACTATTTAAGCGACGTACACCACCTACAAAGCAGTTTTGGTTATTTATGGTTGCTCCAACTAAGGCATGGGCAAAATCAACTTCATAAGGGTATTTAAACACTTCTTCATATTTATTATTTTCGTTAAGATGATATATTTTAATACTATTACCATGATAAGGTTCAATGGTAATCATTTCTAATTTACCATCTTTATCAAGATCTTTAAGTGCTATTTCACCAATTTGTCCAAGTAAAACTTTTTCATGTTTAATTTTGATTTCACCATTTTCTTTGGTAAATTGTAATTTAAGAATTCCTCGATCATAGCTAAAGTAAAAATCATCTTCATAACGATAATAACCGTGATTCTTAAACATATTATTTGCTAGTAGTTCAAATTTTAATTCTTTATCTTGACTATCAAAATCCTTTTCAAGTTTTGCCATATAAATAGAACCAGCTCTGCTCCAATCATCTTTAAAATCCTTATCATCAGCGATAGTTGCGGCAATTAAATAATTTTCACCATCAATACTAAGAATATCAAAATGATGAACATAAGGTAAATAAGCAATATCTTTAAAGGTCCAAGTATTATCATATTTAGCCCAAACTAATTTAGCTTTAGATGGTGATTCATTTAAATAGAAATCCCTAATAGCAATAAATTCATTCGCTACACCGGGTACCTTTATAATCGAAGTTACTCCGCCACCATTTTCCCAAACAACTTCTCTTTTATCAAAATTATCACCGCTATACATATAACAAGGATGACCCTTTTCCTTGCTAGCTACCAAACAAACTGTTTCATTATTAATATCTAGTATGCATGCAGCATAGGCCTTGTATAAATCATCTAAATGAATATGCTCAAATTTCATTTTTTACTCCTCATAATAAAATAGCTTTAAATAAATTCATGATGAATTTATTCTTTCGTTATAATCAGTATCCTCATTATACCAAAATTCTAATATTTAAAATCATCATTCTTTATCATAAATTTCTGAACTTTTAGAGATAGTGATATTAGATTATTTAGGTAATAAAGACCCTTAAAAATTAAATATGCTTATTTAATTATTCTGGCTTAATTATTTTCTTTTTAGTTGAAATTCAAGATTTAAATTTAGAAATGATAGCTTTTCTAGATTTATCGTATCATTAGTTAAATTCGCTAGTTTTAGCCTTAAATATGCATGAAAAGATTAATGGAGTATAAGTTAAAGTCTTATAAATAAGTTGCCTGTATTAAGCTAATAATCAGTGATTATTGCTTCTTTTTTTATATTAGGTGTAAAGGGTAATGAAGCAATGAAATAATCAATTTGACACCGTTTAAGCTTTAATATCAGCACATTTTGGTAAACTAATTGGATGTTATTAATGAACTTTGTGAAATATTAATATTAATGTTATTTTAGAGGCTTTATGTTAAAATAATGATTATGCAAAATGATAGACTAAGCTATGCAAAAAAGAGCTTTATTTTAGGGATAAGCCTAAATTGTATCCTTTTTATTTTCAAATTAATTATCGGCTTATTATCTAATTCATTAAGTATAATCTCAGATGCTTTCAATAATTTAGCCGATGTTTTAAATTTTATTATTATCTCTTTAACATATCGTTTATCATTAAAACCAGCTGATCACGATCATCCCTATGGTCATGGACGAGCTGAATACATTGCTAATATGCTTATCGCCTTAGTTTTTATTATTTTCTCATATGAATTAATAAGGCAGGCGATAATAAAATTTATCGATAATAGTAAGGCTGATTTAAATATTTATATCATTGTGGTAATATGCATATCAATACTTTTTAAAATTATTTTATTTGCTTATCATAAATTCCTTTATCAAAAACTTAAAATCAGTAGTTATAAGCACTTAAGTCAAGATAGTATAAATGATATAATACTTAATTTAATTATTTTATTATCCTTTTATCTTGATCCATATTTTAGCTTTTCGCTTGATGCTATATTATCACTTATCTTAGCTTTATTCATTTTCAAGCTTTCTTATGATATCATTAAAGAAACTAGCTCTTTTTTACTTGGAAAAAGAATTTCAGGCAAAAGTATTAAACTTATTAAAAAAATCTTAAGTGAAAATAATAAGATCTTATCTTATCACGATTTAATGTTACATAGCTATGGTCCTTTATGTATCTTTGGTTCATGTCACATTGATTTAGATAGTCGACTTAGCTTTAGTGAAGTTCATCGGATCATCGATAAGATTGAAAAAAGAATTTATAAGGAAACTAAAATCATCATTAGCTTACATCCTGATCCAGTAGATCTTGATTCAACTATTAGAACTAAGTATCTTAATAAAATCTTAGAGTATTTAAAGCTTAATTATCCTGATTTTAATTTGCATGATTTTCATTTAGGAATTAAAGAGGGTTTTTATAAAATAAGTTTCGATTTAGTACTCCCTTATAATTTTGCTTTAGATAAAGAAGATTTTGAAAGTAATTTAATAAAAAAGCTTAATTCTCAAATGGAAATTAAGCTTCAAATTCGCTATGAAACAGCATTTAATTAGATGCTGTTTTTTTAGGTAAAAGATAATATCTAATAATCAAAAAGGAAATTAAATGAAAACAAGCAGTCATAATCCATGATATTGGATATGACATATAAAGGTTTTCAATTTGACCAATACTTTTAAAGAAGGTGAAAATCCAAAAGATTCTAAAGACACAAATCCCAAAGATGGAAACAAACATCGTTAAGAGTGAATAACCCATAGCTCTAATACTTCCTACCATCGTATCCATTAGACCACAGATACCATAAAAGCTGGCGACAATCGCTAGACGATGCATACCGAATTTAATTACCTCACTATTTTGATTATAAATAGCAATTAACTGTGAACCAAAAAGATAAGCACTAATACCGAGTGTTTCACCGATTAGAAGGCTTAAAATTGAACAGATGAGAAATATTTTAGTAATTCGATCGTAACGTTTAGCACCCATACTATAAGCGGTAAAGCTTAAACAAGTTTGATAGATGGCATTACATGAAGTATAAATAAAACCTTCTATATTCGACGCTGCTGTATTACCAGCTACGGTAATATGACCAAAGCTATTAACTGATGATTGGATTAATAAATTAGAAATTGAAAAAAGCATAGCTTGAATACCGGCAGGAATACCAACTTTTAACATCGGAATGAATTTATCTAATTTAATACTTAATTTATTTAAATGTAACTTAAGAAAATCATCATTTTTAAAGAATGAAAGAATAATTAAAAAAGCGGATATGTATTGTGAAATAATAGTTGCTAGAGCTACTCCAGCAACTGACATATTAAGACTTATTACAAAGAATAAATTCAATAATACATTAACAACACCAGCTAGACTTAAGAAATATAATGGCCTTTTAGTATCACCAGTAGCACGTAAAATAGCAGCACCAAAATTATATATCATAAAGGCTGGCATACCACAAAAATAAATTTGCATGTATAAAGTTGAAAGATTAATTATTTCACTTGGCGTTGCGATTATTTCTAACATCGGTTTAGCAATGAATAAACCTAGTAGTAATAAAAAGATACCGCCAATAATAGATGTACTAATTGCGGTATGCAAGGTATCACTAGCATTCTTTAAATCTTTAGCACCATAATAGCGACCCATAACGACACTGGCACCAATTGATAAACCAATAAATAAATTAACTAATAAATTAATTAAAGTGGTCGTTGAGCCAACGGCAGCTAAAGCCTTATCACCAGCATAATTACCTACAACCACCACATCTGCTGCGTTAAAAAATAATTGTAAAACTCCAGAAAGAATAATAGGAATTGCATATTTTATGATATTGGAAAGTAATTTATCACTGCCCATATCGATTCTTACACTTTTCATTTTTCCTCCTAAATCGTGCTTATTTATCATACAACAAAGAAAAATTTTTTTCAATTAAGGATTTTAAAATAAAAGTAGTAATAAATAAGTATAGGAGAATTTTATGAAACTTATTGATCGCTTACTTATTAACTACAAAGCTCTAATAATTAGAGAAAAATTAAAGGCTAAGGAGGATTATCTTGATTTATATAATCTGATTAGAAAGAATCCTAAAATTGAGATTAAAGAGATAAACTTAGATCCTAAAATCTCAGGTTGTATTAATTTTAGAAAAGATAAATCACTCATTGTTATTAATCGTAATGATTCTTTTAATCGCAAGCGTTTTACGATCGCTCATGAGCTATATCATTATTTTTATGATGGCAATGATGATCACGCTAATATTTTTGCCTCTTATTTGCTAGCTCCATATAATGCCTTATATAAGAAAATTAAGCAATTTAATTATGAACTTAGTGATGAAAATTTAAATCATCTTTCAAAACATTTCGGAATGTCAAAGGCCGCATTATTTAAACGTTTGGTGCTAGATGGATATCTTAGTGATGAGAAACTTAAACATTTTATTAAGCATAATAGAAAAGAAAGATTAGAAATAAGAATATAAAAAAGATCTAAAAAATTAGATCTTTCACTTTAGCGCATAATAGACATGGCCCTTATTTAGTTCTCGTCCCTTAATTCTTGCAAGCTCAGAAATTGTTACAAAATTAAATCCCTTTTGATAGAGTTCATCTAAAGTTGCTTTAACACCATCAACTGAAGTTTGATATAGATCGTGTAGTAAAACAATATCACCATCGGCAGCTTGATTTCTAATGATATCAGCAATCGTAGCTGCATCACGATTTTTCCAGTCCTCTGTATCAATTGACCAATTTACAAATGGGTAAGGAACAAGGTTTAAATCACGATCACCGAAAGCACCATAGGTGGGTCTAAATAAAGTAAAATCTACACCAGGTAAAACTTTATTTAGTTCTTCTTTTGAACGTCTTATTTGATCATTTAAACCTTCATCACTTAAACGAGCTAAGGCTGGATGATCAAAGGTATGACAACCGATTTCAAATCCATTATCATATGCCAGTTTAATCGAATCGGCATTATCTACTATTCTTTGTCCTACATGGAAAAAGGTAGCTTTACCATTGTAACTTTTAAATAATTCAATGATTTGTCGGTCATGATCATTATGTGGTCCATCATCAAAACTGAAGGCAATGAATTTATCATCATCATGATAGCGGATAATTTTGTTTTCTATTTTAAACTTTAGTTCACTATTAATCGATTCTAAATCAATAGTTTTAGTGCTGTTTAAATCAAATAAGATAATTCCTTCTTCTCTTAAGTTGAAATTAACATTCTTTAATTCTGGATGAGCAATTAAATAACGATATCTTAATAATTTTTCCATATTGACAGGATTATCATTTTCATCGTAGACCAGTGTTTTAATTGAACTTAAATTGCGATCTTTATAAATATAAATATTAAGATTTTTAAGATTATCATAACTTGGATAATATTCATATTTAATTTCTAAATTTTCTTTAAAATCATTTGCGAGTTTCGTATCATTAATAACCTTTTCATAATATTCATCAATCTTAGAACTGATTTTAGGCTTGTTGATGGAGTAGGTAATAGAATTTTCTACTTCATTAAGATAATCATTTTCAAGATTAAAATTATTTTCTTGTGCAACAAATTTATAAGGTGGATTAATAATATTCATCGCAAAATTAAAAAGAAATTTAAAGCCAATAAAACATAAATATAGAATTGAAATTAAACCGATAAGAGCAAATATTAGTCTAGTATATCTTATTTTTCGTCTTACTTTTTTAGCCATGTTTTAATTATAGCACCAATTGCAATGTATCGCCATTAGTTTTATAATATATTCATGTTTTTAATTAGTTATAGCGAAAGTGAAACAATCGAATTCGCTAGAAAATTAGGTAGCTTTTTAAAGGGTAATGATCTTATTTTATTAAAGGGTGATTTAGCTGCTGGTAAAACTGCTTTTACTAAAGGTTTAGCCTTAGGTCTTAAGATAAATGATATTATTAATAGTCCTACTTTCGTAATTCATAAATCCTATGAAGGTAGATTAAGATTAGAACATATTGACGCTTATCGCTTGTTAGATAATGATTATGACTTAGGTCTTAATGAATTAAGAGATAGTGAATCAGTATTAGTTATTGAGTGGTATGAGTATTTAAAAGAATTAGATATTAAGGATTATTTATTAATTGATTTTATTTATCTTGATGAAAATACCAGAAAATTAGTCTTTACAAGTGATAATGATGAATATCTTAAGATAGTAAAGGAGCTATTATGATTTTAGGCATTGATACTGCTTATAAACATTTAAGCCTTGTGCTTATTAAAGATGGAAAGGTTATTGCTAGTTATAGTGAATTAGCATTTAAAAAACAATCAGAAGAAATTTTTGTACGCTTAGATGATCTTTTTAAAAAACATAATTTAAATAAAAAAGAACTTAAAGCCATCTATCTTTCAATTGGTCCTGGTTCCTATACCGGTCTTAGAATTGCATTAACCTTAGCTAAGGTTTTAGCACAGTTAAATAATTTAGAATTATATACAATTGATACCTTAAGACTTTATAGTGCTAATAAAGAAAATACAATGGTAATAATGGATGCAAGGGCTAATAGAGCATACGCTGCGATATTTGATCAAGATAAGATAATTAAACCAACAACAATCCTAAATATTAATGATCTTAAAACTGAAAATTATAATCTTGTTGGAGATTTAAGCTTAATCGGTTTAGATGATTTTTATTACGATATGCCTAGCTGTTTTCTAAATAATCTTAAAAATTTCACTAAAGTGACCAGTATTAGTAGTCTAACACCGAATTATTTTAAAACAGAAAAGGACTATTATCGATGATTTATAAAGCTGATCCTAGTGATTTAAATGCAATTTTAGAATTAGAAAATGAAGCCTTTAAAGACCCTTGGACCTATGATAATTTTATAGCTTCTCTTGAAAATGACTTTATCCATTTATATAAATTAATAGTTGCCGATAAAATAATTGGTTATGTATTGTTTATGCTTGTTTTTGAGCGCATGGAAATTTTTAAGATTGCGATTAAAAAGGAATTTAGAAGACAAGCATATGCTAGTGAATTACTTAATTTTATTTTTGATAATTTTAGTTTTAAGGACTGTAATTTAGAAGTTAGAGCATCTAATCAAGCTGCAATTAAACTATATCAAAAATTAGGATTCAAAGTAAATCGTATTAGACCAAAATATTATAATGATGAAGATGCTTATGAAATGATAAGGAGTAATAATGAAAATACTTGCGTTAGAAACTAGTTGTGATGAAACTGCTTGTGCCATTATTGATGAAAGTAAAAATATTCTAGGAACCAAGCTTAGTTCTCAGATTGATATCCATAAATGTTTTGGTGGCGTTATTCCAGAAGTAGCATCAAGAATGCATGTTGAAAAGATTTCAGAAATTATTGCTGAATGTTTAAATGAAGCTAATTTAAAGATGGATGAAATTGATTATATTGCATATACGATGGGACCTGGTCTTATTGGTAGTTTACATATTGGAGCCATTGCTGCTAAGGCCTTAGCTTTTTATTATAATAAGCAATTATTAGGTATTCACCATTTAAAAGGACATATCTTTATCAATGAATTAGTCGATGAATTTGAATATCCACTACTAGCTTTGATTGTTTCTGGTGGTCATAGTGAATTAGTATATATGGAAAATGATCACAGTTTTAAAATAATTGGTCAAACACTTGATGATGCGATTGGTGAAGCCTATGATAAGGTTGCGAGAATCTTAGGTTTAGAATATCCAGGTGGCCCTAAAATTGATAAATTAGCCAAAGAAGGGAAGGCGATTTATGATTTACCAAGACCTAAAACAGATGGTTATAATTTCTCTTTTTCAGGTCTTAAAAATGCTACTTTACAGCTTGTTAATAAATTAAGCGAGAGTGATTATAAGAAAGAAGATGTAGCTGCTAGCTTTCAAAGTGCTGCACTTGACGTTTTAATGATTAAATGCCTTAAAGCAATTAAGGATTTTAAACCGAAACATTTTATTCTTGCTGGAGGAGTAGCTGCCAATAGTGCACTTAGAGCATTATGCAGTGAGCAAATAAAGGATATTAAATTAACATTGCCACCAATACAATATACAACTGATAATGCTTTAATGATTGCTTTAGCAGCCTTACACGCGATTAAAGAAAGAGATTTTGCTAGTTTTGATACCCCTAGTAAATCTTATTTAACAATCGATAATGCTTGCGAAAAATAATTAAATATCATAAAATATTTTACCGTAACGGGGGAGTAGTCGACCATTTTAGGTTATTAAGTCAACAATACGGTTAATCCTGATTTAATATTAAATGACAAGACCTGTACCTAGTATGGGTTTTTATTTTAGAGGAGGATTTATGTATCATACTAAAGATGTAAAAACAATAATCGATCACCTAGGAAGTGATGCCTTAAATGGTTTAAGTACAATTGAAGCAGAGAAACGTTTACAATTAAACGGTCTTAATGAATTAAAAGAAGCTAAAAAGGAATCGATTTTTAAAAAGTTCTTTAATCAATTTACTGACCCCTTAGTCCTTACTTTAATCATTACCGCAATCATTTCAATCGTTGTTGATCCTAATGAATGGATTGATTCACTGGTTATTATCTTGGTTGTTTTATTAAATGCTATTCTTGGAACCTATCAAGAAGCCAATGCTGAAAAATCACTTGAGGCATTAAAAAAGCTATCTAGTCCTAATGCTAAGGTTATTAGAGATGGTGAACTTAAGATAATCAATTCTAAAGAAGTAGTTGTAGGTGATATTATTCAAATCGAAGCAGGAGACTATATTCCTAGCGATGCTAGACTTATCGAGGTTCATAATTTAAAGGTTGATGAATCAGCTTTTAGTGGTGAATCATTACCGATTGAAAAACATAGCGATATTTTAAATAATAATAATTTAGCACTAGCTGATCGTAAAAATATGATTTACGCTTCAACAATCGTCAGCTATGGTAGAGCAAAAGCCATCGTTGTTGCTAGTGCTATGGATAATGAAATTGGTAAAATTGCTAAATTAATTGAAGATAGTACTAAAGAGGCTACACCACTGCAATTAAAATTAGCTCAGATTTCTAAAACAATTGGAATTATTTGCTTTGTAATCTGTTTTATTGTTTTTGTAATGGAAGTATTTTCAGGTGTAAGTTTATTACTAGCTTTTAAAACAGCAGTATCTTTAGCAGTCGCTGCTGTACCTGAAGGTTTAGCAGCTGTAGTAACCATCGTTTTATCAATTGGGGTATTTAAGATGGTTAAACATAATGCTTTAATTCGTAAACTACCTGCAGTTGAAACACTTGGTGCTTGTAATGTCATCTGTTCTGATAAAACAGGAACCTTAACTCAGAATAAAATGACAGTAGTTAAAACTTATAGTATCAATGAGGGTTTAAAAGAATTTAAAGCGGAAAATCATGATCAGGATACTAGATTATTATTGAGTTATTTCACCTTATGTAGTGATGCTAGTATTAAAATTGAAAATGATAATAAAATAACGATGATCGGTGATCCGACTGAAACAGCCTTAGTTTATGCTTCACATTTAATGGGTGAATCAAAAGAAAAATTACTAACTGAATTTGAGCGTATTAAAGAAATACCATTTGATTCTAAGCGTAAATTAATGACAGTATTCTACAAATATAAAAATAGGATAATTCAAATCACTAAAGGGGCTCCTGATGTTATTTTTGAGAAGGCTATTAATACTAATCTTAGTGAAGCAATTAATATTAATAAAGAATTAGCAGATAAAGCCCTTAGAGTGTTAGCAGTAGCTATTAGATATCATAATGAGCTAGTAGAAGATGTTGACTACGAAAAAGATCTTATGTTTATCGGTTTAGCTGCGATGATTGATCCACCTCGTGAAGAAGTTAAAAAAGCGATAGAACAGGCAAAAGAAGGTGGTATCAGGGTGGTAATGATCACTGGTGATCATTTAATAACTGCTAAGGCGATCGCAAGAGAATTAACAATAATTGAATCAGATAATGATTTAGCACTTAATGGTAGTGATTTGGACGCTTTAAATGAAGAAGAATTATTAGAAAAATTAAAATTTACTAAGGTTTTCGCAAGAGTATCACCGGAACATAAAATTAGAATTGTAAATGGTTTTAAAAAACTGGAAATGGTAGTTGCGATGACTGGTGATGGTGTTAATGATTCACCAGCACTGAAAGCTGCTGATATTGGCTGTGCTATGGGTATAACTGGTACAGATGTAGCTAAGGCAGCTAGCGATATGGTTTTAGTTGATGATAATTTCAGTACCATCATTGAATCAGTTAAGCAAGGTAGAGGTATTTATGAAAATATTAAAAAAGTTGTATCATTCTTACTTTCTTGTAATATCGGTGAAGTTATCACAATCTTCTGTGCATCTTTTCTTAGTCTAATTGGTTTTAAATTAAATACACCATTATTACCTATTCATCTATTATTCATTAATTTAGTTACAGATGTATTACCTGCTTTAGCCTTAGCGATGGAAGAAGTTGATCCTAAGATTATTAAAAGAAAACCTAGAACTAAGCATGAATCATTTTTTGCTAATAAATTAGGACTTATTATTTTTCTTGAAGGCATTATGATTGGTATGATAACATTAATAGCATATTTATATGGTAATAATTTTAATCATGATATCGGTATGACTATGGCTTTCTTTACCCTATGTTTTAGCCAGTTAGTACACGCTTTTAATATGAAATCTAATCAATCAGTTTTAAATAAATCATTATTTAATAATTATTTTTTATGGCTCGCCTTTTTTGCAGGAATTTTAAGTATTGTAATGATTTATTTCATTCCAAGCCTTAAAGAGATCTTTAAAGTAGCTAGTCTTAATTTAATTCAACTAGGTATCTGTATCCTACTTTCTTTAATACCACTAGTGATACTTGAATTAGTAAAATTAATTAAAAGGTTTATTAATGTTTAAACAGTTAAATAATTATCATCCTTCATTTAATAACTTCCTTAATGAAGAAATAAAAAATGAACTAGAATATATTTATAATCAGATCAAAGATCAAAATTGCTGTCCTGAATTAGACAGCATTTTGTCTTTTTTAGCTTTTGATCTAAGAAAGCTTAAAATTGTAATCATTGGACAGGATCCTTATTATAATTTATATAAACAGCAAAAAGCTGCAACAGGACGCGCTTTTGAAGTAAACAATCTTTATCTTAATGAAAGTTTTAGACAAAGCTCATTAAAAAATTTAATCCGAGTTATTTTTAAGCTTAAGTATAATCAATTGTATAACTATAATGAACTAAAAATTAAGGAAAGAAGCTTCTTTAATCAAAGTAATAAGACTTATTTTGATTTTTTAGAAAATCAAGGAGTCTTATTTCTTAACGTATCTTTATCTTGTGAGTTTATGAAACCTTTATCACACCAAAAACTCTGGTGGAATTTTAGTATGAAGCTTCTTAAATACTTAGATGAATTAAAGCCTATTTTCATGCTGATGGGGACTAGCGCTAAGAATTATCAAAAATATTTAAAATCTAAATGTTATACAAGTAATCATCCGATGATTCTTAATACACAAAATGAAAATGATTTAAGTAAATCTAATTTTTTCAGTGATACAGCAAAGGTGATTAAATGGCTAAGTTAAAGAATATCACTCAGGCTATTGATTATATAATAAATCGCAATAATAAATTCGATTTAAGTCGCTTTAAAAAAATTCTTAACGATCTAGGTAATCCTCAGGATAATTTTAAAACCATTCATATTACTGGTACTAATGGTAAGGGACAAAGTGCTAAATATTTAAATGATTTACTAATTGCGAGTGGTTTTAAAGTAGGTCTTTTTACCAGTCCACATCTTATTAGTCATCTAGATCGGATTCGTTTAAACAATGAGTGGATTGATGAAAACTTTTTTATTAACAGACTCAATTATTATTATGAATTAAGTGAGACTAAAAAATTATCAATGTTTGAGCTTGATTTTTTAATCATGTGTGATTACTTTAACACTAATAAAATTGATTTCGCAATTATTGAGGTAGGAATTGGTGCACGCTATGACTATACCTCAGTTATTAATAAGCCCATCATCAGCATCATCACTTCAATCGGTTTAGATCATGTTAGAATATTAGGTAATAGTCTTAGGGAAATCGCCTTTGATAAGTCATTTATAATTAAAAAGGATTCAATAGCGATAATGCATAAGATGCCTAGTTTAAATCAAATTTTCTTAAGCAGAGCTAATGAGGTTGGTGCTAAGCTTAAAATAATTGATAGTTATATTGAATTAGCGGATAATGAGTTTAAGTTAGATAATAAAATATATAAGGTACAAAGAAACGTTTCTTACTTTAAGGAAAATGCCGCTATTGCGATTAGCGCTTATAAAGAGCTAAGTACCATATTTAACTTTAAGGAAGTTATGATTAATGAAATACTTCAAAATTCATCCTGGGAAGGGCGCTTTGAAGTAATTAAAGAAGATCCCTACTTAATTTTAGATGGTGCTCACAATCCTGTGGCAGCTAAAAACTTACTTATCAATTTGAAGAAAATTAATAAAGAGTTCACAATCATTATGGCCTTCACTAAAGGTCATGATATTGATTCCTTTATTGATACCTTTAAAGAATATGAGATCTTTTTCTTTAAAATTAATTGTTTTAAGGCACTTAGCTTGCAGGAACTTTTAAAATATAATTATAAGATGTATAATAATTTTGATTTACTATTTAAAGATCTTAAAGCTAAGAATCTAGTCTTTACTGGATCTTTATACCTTATTAGTGAATTAAAAACTTATTTAAGGAATAAATAAATGTATCGTCAAACATATTTAGAAATTAATTTAAATAATTTAGAAAGTAATTATAATTTTTTAAAAAAATTTACTAATAAAAAGATCATGGCTGTAGTTAAGGCTAATGCCTATGGTATTGGTGAAGTAACAAGTGCTAAGTTTTTAGAAGCCTTAGGT
Organism: Bacillota bacterium; assembly: GCA_023388035.1. Taxonomy (GTDB): domain Bacteria; phylum Bacillota_I; class Bacilli_A; order Erysipelotrichales; family Erysipelotrichaceae; genus RGIG5681. The sequence continues at coordinate 16,931 of JAEWGY010000079.1, forward strand.
TGTGATTTTTTTGCGGTATCATCACTTGATGAAGCTATTAATCTTCGAAATAGCGGCATTAAAGCGGATATTTTAATTTTAGGACATACTGATAGTAGCGATTTTGATTTAGTTATTAAAAAAAATATTATTGTTACTATCCATGATCTTAAACAATTAGTGAAGATTCCTTCTAGTTTAAGGGTGCATCTTAAAATCGATACCGGATTAAATCGAATCGGTTTTAAAGATCTAGTAGAACTTAAAAGGGCATTAAATATTTTAAAAGAAAATAATGCTAAGATTGAAGGTATTTTTTCCCATTATGTCATGTCAGATATTAAAGACCATCCTTATTCATTAAAACAGTTTGAACTATTTAAAGAAATGGTTTTAGCCCTTGATTTTAATTTTAAATATATTCACATTGCTAATTCTGATGGTTTATTTAATTTACCTGAAGACTTCACTAATTTAGTAAGACCCGGCTTAGCCTTATTAGGTTATAGTAAATTTACTAATGATCTAAAACCTGTATTAGCTTTATATAGTCATATTTCTAAGATAAAGAAAATAGGTAGTGGTGAGGGAGTGTCTTATAATCATCGTTTTATAAGTGATCAAGATAGTTATCTTATAACCGTACCAATTGGTTATGCAGACGGTATCTCAAGATCAAATACTAATGGTGTAGTTTATATTAAAGATTCCTTTCATAGCATAGTGGGTAGTGTTTGTATGGATCAAATGATGATTGAATCCAGTGTTTATTATGATGTGAATACTAGGGTTGAGATCATCGGTGAGCATATCGATATTAATAAGTATGCTAGTTATAATAAATTAGTCTTAAGAGAAGTTCTTACTGGTTTAAATGATCGCATCACTCGAAAATACTATTATAATAATCGTTTATATACTACTAGTGATAATCATTTCAATTTTATAAGGGAGGGAATTAATGAATAAGATCAAAAAAATAAATTATATCTTACTTTCTTTTTTTACTATTTCAATTTTTTTAATCTTTGCATATATTGCATATATAACTCCTTATGCCGGTGATGATTGGGGCTATGCTTTCAATAATGGTTATTTTAATAAATTATGGTATTTATATACTACTTGGTCAGGACGTGTCTTAGCTGAGCTTTGGGTTATGTGGTCAGCGAGTAATAAAATTCATTTTATTATCTCCAATGCTTTAATTTTTTCTAGTAGTTATCTTTTTGCTAATCTTATTTTTTATAAAGAAAATCGCTTTATTAAAAATAGCTTTATCTTTCTAGCCTTGATTTTTTCAGTTAGCGTACAACTTAGAATGGAAACCTATTCCTGGTCAACGGGTTCTACTTATTCTGCTGCCTTAAGTTTTGCGTTAGCCTATATTTATTTAAATATAAGGTTAATGTTTAAAGATAAAGGTTTAGATTATAAAGTCATTACAATGATGGTTTTAGGATCTTTAAGTGCACTTTGTGCCGGTTTATTTAATGAAGGAATCAGCGCTGCACTAGCGATCTCTTCAATCTTTGTAGCAATTTATGCTTATTATTATAAAAGACGTTATTTCATTTATTTTCTAATTGCTATGTTTTGTTCAATTCTAGCCTTACTTATCATGAGATTATCACCAGGAGCAACACTTCGTTTTAATCGCGACCATTTGGAATGGGCAAGTAAGGGAATTTTGTATCAGATAACTTTTAATTATTCTAATTTAGTTTATTATACCTTTCATAGCAGTAAATTTTTAGTAATCTTTTTATCTTCAACATTGATTTTATTATTAGTTGAAAAATATAAACAACTTAATAAATCATTTCTTATTTATAACTTAGCCTATTTAATTCTAAGTTTTCCACTAATCATCGCAAATAGACTTCCGAAGAATTTAGAATTAGCCTTAGATCATAATAGTATCTTTGGTAAAATCTATTGGACTATTTATGCTATTAACTTGTTAGTGATAATTTTCTTTGCTTTAAAAAAGAGTCTCAAAAGAGATGTTATTCTATATTTAACACTTTTAGCCCTAGGAGCGAATACAGTGATGCTTATTTCACCTATTTTCGGAGCTAGGTCAAGTCTTTATACCTACTATTTTTTATCAATCAGTATTATTCTTATTTTAAATGAATTAGAAAAGTTGCATCCGATTATTGATAAAACTATTTTTATTGGTTCAATTATTTTATTTGCAATCAAATTAAAATATTATCACTATATTTTTAAAATAGTTGAAAATGAAAATAGGATTAGAGAAGCTGCAATTGAATATTATCGTACAAACCCTAAGGAAAAAGAAGCGTGGTTTAAAAAATATCCTCCAGGCACATTACACGGTATTGATATTGAGCCTGATGATCATTATCATTTTGAGGTTTTTAAACGTTATTTTAATTTACCCCAAGAAAAAATATATTTCTATGTAGAGTGATGATGCTACAGGTTATATTTATTGCGAATATGACACAAAAGTTATATATTATTAAAGGAGGTATAAAATGAAAAAAATTATTACAATTACATTAGTTGCATTAATGATGCTTGGTGCTTGTTCGAATAAAAAGAATGAAACAACAACAAGTGAAAAAACAAGTACAACCGAAAATACAAACACAACTGTGGCAAGTGAAACTAAAAAGGAAGAAACTACACTTGAAGCAGAAGGAAGTGGTACTGGTAAAAATGGTGAAGTTAAAGTTAAAGTAGTTTTCGATAGTGAAAAGAAGATTAAAGATATTGTTGTCTTAGAAAGCAAAGAGGATAAAGTTGCTGAAATGGATCAATTAATAGCATTAATCAAAGATAATAACAGCTTAAATTTAGATGTTGTATCAGGTGCTACATTCTCATCTAAAGCAATTTTTGAAGCAACTAAAAAAGCAATTGAGAATGCTGGTTTAAAAGTAGAAGACTATCAAAAAGAAATTGCTAAAGAAGCAAAATAAGTATTTTTAATACAATCTAGCCCCCGGCTAGATTTTTTCTTTTTAAGCTAAAATAAAAAAATTTAATTTTTTTTATTTTTTCTATTGACTATGTATCTAATCCTTGGTATTATATATAAGCACGTGCCAGAAAGGCAAGG
>JAEWGY010000113.1 GCA_023388035.1 Bacillota bacterium
GATGCTTTAATGCTAATAGTTAATGAGCTAGGATGTAAAAATGGTCAGGTTTTATTTCCGATTAGAGTAGCTTTAAGTGGAAAAGCTTTTAGTCCTGGTGGCTCAATCGAATTAGCTTTACTATTTGGTAAAAATGAAACTTTAAATCGAATTGCTTATGCAATAAAAAAATTGGAGCTTAATTAGCTCCATTTTCTTTATATAAATTATATCTTAAGGTATCTTCACACATTTTATCTAGATCAAATTTAGCTTTAAAATTTAAAAGTTTAGCAGCTTTATTTATATCCGCAATAGAAATAGCAATATCACCCTTTCTTCTAGCTACAATCTGGTAATTAATTTTTTTACCACAGGCTTTTTCATAAGACTTAATTACTTCTAAAACTGAATAACCCTTTCCAGTACCTAAATTAATCACTTCATAACCCTTATGTTTTAATGCGTATTCTAAGGCTAATACATGACCATCAGCTAAGTCTAAAACATGAATATAATCTCTTATTCCGGTACCATCAGGTGTATTATAATCATTACCATAAACTGATAAAATACTAAGTTCACCCCTTTCAACTCTAGCGATATAAGGTACTAAATTATTAGGTATACCATTAGGATCTTCACCGATTAGGCCCGACTCATGAGCGCCTAAAGGATTAAAATAACGCAAAGCAATGATTGCAAAATCCTTCTCAGCCTTAGCTAAATCACTTAGTATTTGTTCATTCATTTTTTTAGTTTCACCATAAGGATTAGTACAGATACCCTGACCATATTCCTCTTTAAATGGCTGCGGGAAATTATCACCATAAACAGTTGCACTAGATGAAAAAATAATATTTTTAACATCATATTTTTTTGCTAAAGCATATAGATTAATCGAAGCTAAGATATTATTATCATAGTATTCAAGAGGTTTAACTACTGACTCTCCTACTGCTTTAAGACCTGCGAAATGAATTATAGCATTAAAATGATAGTCCTTAAAAACGGTTTCTAATTCATTTTTATTACGTAAATCACAGTTAATAAAGATAAAATCCTTATTTGTAATCTTTTTAATTTTAGTAAAAACATCTATATTTGAATTGTATAAATTATCTAAAACAACTACTTCATAATCTGCTTCCAATAATTTGATAACGCAATGGCTACCAATATATCCTAATCCACCAGTAACTAAAATTTTCATACTTACTCCCTTGTAATAAAAAAATTACTTAAACAATAGATGATGATTGTTGTTATAACTAAACAAAATAAACTAATTAATTGAGTATTAAAACTAATATTTATAAAATCAGTTGTATTATATAAACCAAAGATGCTACCACATAGTAAACCAATGATAAAACTATAGCTATAATCATGATATTTATTTAATAAATAACGCATTAATTTAGCACCATAAATAATCCCTAATAAAGCACCGATTACAGCGGGTATTAAATATGGAATATAGAAACTACCGATTGCCCTAGCGAAAATTGTTGAATACATTCCAAACATAACAAGGACTAGTGATCCTGAAATACCCGGCATAATCATTGTTGCTCCAGCGATAATCATTGAAACAAAACATAAAAAGGCAGTTAGAATTGAAAAATTACTATTATCAACTTCTTTAGAAGCATTAGGTATTAAACTAAAGAGAATCATAATAATTACAGCTGTAATAAATGGTAACAGTAATAATATTTTATGCTTATTACTTTGATATTTTTGATAATTAAATTTAATAAGAAATAAGATACTACCTAAGGTTAAACCGATGAAACAAAAATATGATTCAGTTTGATAATGTAACAATAGATATTTCATGATTTTTGAAAAGAATAAAATTGAAATTACTAAACCGATACCTAAGGGTATAATGAAATTAAGATTTGCTTTGATCTTTTTAATATCAAAACTAAGGATATCCATTAATTTATCATAAAAATTTAAAATAACCGCAACTGTACCACCACTTACCCCTGGTATTACATTGGAGATACCTATTATAATACCGAAAAATATATAGATGAAAAATTTCATAACCCCTCCCTAAAAAGATACAAAGATATCTTTTAACATTAGTATCGCAAATAAAGCTAGTAATAATATCATTGTTGATATAATTAAGAATTGTTCAACCTTTTTATTAATTTGTTTACCACTTATCAGTTCGTATAAAGACATAATAATACGACCACCATCAAGTGCTGGTACTGGTAATAAATTAAAGATTCCAACATTGATCGAAAGTAAAGCGATTAATTTAAGATAAACACTTGCACCTAGTGAAACTGCTTGATTAGTAACCTTATAAATTGCAATAGGTCCACCTAATTGATTAAGTCCAATACCTTTAAATAAATTAATTAAACTAATAAAAATCATTTTAAAGATAGTGATTAATTCAATGAAAGAATAATAGAAAACATTGCTAAAATTGATTTTTACAAATTCATTAGCTACTTTTATACCAATATAATAAGTATTATTTTCATTTAATAGAGCTTTAACATTAATCTTTAAAGAAGTATCAGCTCGATTTATTGTTAAACTAATATTACCACCCTTATTAGCAATATAAGGACTTATTTCGTTAAAACTTTTAATATTTTCTAATTTAAAGCCGTCTTCAAAATAAATACTTTCAATAGTATCGCCAGGCATAATTCCAGCCTTTTCTGCTGGTGAATCTTTTACTACCTCATTTACTATTGGTGCACTTTCTTTTGGAAAAATAGGATTATTAAGTAAGACGATCACGATTAAAATATAAGCTAAAATAAAATTAAAAAATACACCTGCAACTTGAACTAAAATGCGTTTAAAGGGATGAATACCATTTATGGTATTCTTTTCATTTATTTTCTTTAAATCATGTGTAGCAATATAATTTTCATTAAGTTCACTCTCCCCCGCCATCGCTACAAAGCCACCTAAGGGAATTAATCTTAAGCTATAATCAGTATCACGATAACGGAAAGAGAATATTTTAGGACCAAAACCAATAGCAAATTCAAAGCAATATACGCCACACATTTTTGCTACAATTAAATGACCAAACTCATGTAAACCAATAATTAAACCTAAAGCAAAAATAAAAGCCAGTAGTGTTAAAAAATTACTAAATATTAAATCCATAATTAAATACCATTATTAAAAATATATAGAATAAAGAAAACAAAAATTAAGGAATCAAAGCGATCTAAAATACCACCATGACCCGGGATAAGATTACCAAAATCTTTAATATTATAATTTCTTTTAATTAGAGAAAAAACTAAATCACCAAATTGAGCAGTAATCGCAATGACTATTGATAAAACAATAAGATGATAAGAATAATTTATTAAAATCGTTAGATTAAAACCATAAATAATAAATAAAATAATCAATGTTGCGATGATTGATGAAAGAATACCACCAATACTACCTTCGATTGTTTTATTAGGAGAAATGCGCTTATTTAATTTATGCTTACCAAATAAACTACCAAAAATATAAGCACCTGAATCATTAATAAAATTGATGATTATCGGAAATAATACTAAATATATAGTTGGATATGGTAAATTTTGATATGAATACATTTTTAAAAATGATATCATCGCAAAAGTAATAATAGTTGTAAAAATAAATATCAATAAGACATCATTAAGATGGATCTCTTCAAAAATGATAGTGAGTAAAAGTAAAAAGATAATAGTACTTATAATAATGAGTATATTATAATTATTAAATAAAATCAAAGAGAAAAGATAAGTAAGCATTGAAAAATAAATTAAGTATTTAAATTTATTCTTAATTAAGGATGCTAATTCAAAAATACCAAAAATAGCAACAATTGATATTAAGATATAAGCACCAATAAGATTAAAAATAAGTAATAAAGTTAATAAAATTAAGAAAATAGAAGATATAATTCTAAGTTTCATCTAAAGCACCAAACCTTCTTGATCTTTGTTTAAAAATACTAATACATTCATCAAGATCACTTATTTCAAATTCAGGCCAGAATTTATTTATAAAAATTAATTCACTATAAGCGATTTGATACAACATAAAATTAGATAAGCGAAGCTCACCGCTTGTTCTAATTAATAAATCTACATCAGGTAACATATTTGAAAGTAAATACTTTTGAAAACCCTGTTCATCAAGATTGAGTAATTCATTATGATCAAGGCAATCCTTAGCATAGCTCTTACATGCATTTACAATCTCACTACGAGCACCATAGTTAATCGCAATATTTAATATCATACCAGTATTATGACTGGATTTATTAATTGCTTCATTGAATACTTCTTGCACACTTAAAGGAAGTGCACTAAGATCCCCCATGGTTTTAACTTTGATATTATTTTCAAGGATATCTTTAAAATATGCCTTAAAAAATACCTTTGTAAGTTTCATTAAGTGATTAACTTCTTCTTTAGGTCTTGACCAATTCTCGGTAGAAAAAGCATAAACAGATAGGTATTTAATACCTATCTGTGATGCATAAATTGCTATCTCTTTTAATTTTTTAGTACCTAAATTATGTCCGATAATACGTTTTTTACCAATTTTTTTTGCATATCTACCATTACCATCCATGATGATAGCTAAATGATCTAACATTAAATTGTCATTACTTCCTTTTCTTTTTCCTTCATCATCTCTTCAATCTTTTGGATGAATTTATCAGTTTCTTTTTGAATTTGTTCATTTAAATGCTTTGCGATATCCTCAGGAATACTTTTATCTTTTTTAACCTTATCATTAAAATCACGACGATTATTTCTTATCTGTATTTTAGCTTCTTCAGCATATTTAGATACATCTTTACATAGTGCTTTACGACTTTCTTGGGTTAAAGCTGGAAAAGTAATTCTAATAACCGTACCATCATTATTGGGTGGTAAATTAAGATTAGAAGCATTAATAGCTTTTTCAATATCCTTAAGACTAGATTTGTCAAAAGGTTTAATTACTAAGGTTCTTCCCTCACTTACACTTATTGAAGCAATTTGATTAATCGGTGTCATTGAACCATAATAATCAACTTCAATATTTTCTAATATATTTGGATTAGCTCTACCAGTTCTAATATTAACTAATCCCTGAGCTAAATTATCAATAACTTTATCATTTTTTTGACTTAATTCTAAAAGTAATTCTTCGTGCATATTATTCCTCCCTAGCGCTAATTAAAGTACCAATATTCTCACCTTTAAGTACCTTAATAATATTTTCGGTATCATTCATGTTAAAGATGTAAGCATCAATATTATTCTCTTTACAAAGAATGGCAGCTGATAAATCAATAATTTCTAAATTATTTTTGATCATCTGTGTAAATGTTATTTCATCAAATTTAATCGCATCACTAAATTTGTTAGGATCTTTATCATATACACCATCAACACCATTTTTTGCAATTAAAATAGTGTCAGCCTTTATTTCTAAAGCTCTTAATGCGCAACAGGTATCAGTACTAAAATAAGGATTACCAACTCCCCCTGCAAAAATAACAACTTTATTATCTTTTAAGGCTTCAATAACATCAGCTTGATTGAATGATTTAATCATTTTAGGTATCTCTAAAGCAGAAAATGCCTTAGCACTAACCCCTGCATTATTAAGTGCTGTTTCTAAGGCGATCGTATTAATAACTGTCGCCAGCATTCCCATATAATCAGAAGTAGTTCTTTCGAAATTTAAAGCAGCTAACTCTTTACCTCTTAAAAAATTACCACCACCTAAAACAATTGCAAGATCAATGTTAAGTTTTTTAATTTTACTTATAACATTTACTAAACTATTTAAAGTTTTAACATCAAATGCATTTTCTTTTGAACTTAATGCTTCACCGCTTAGTTTTAATAAAATTCTTTTAAACATCTTTAACCCCTTTATTTTTCGTAAAAAAAGGCATAAGAAAATGCCTTTTTTAATATTACTTAGCTATTTGCTTAGCAACTTCATCAGCAAAATTTTCTTCTCGCTTTTCAATTCCCTCACCAACTTCATAACGAACAAATTTAACAACTTGTGCATTATGTTGTTTGAGGAATTCAGAGCATTTTAATTTTTGTTCTCTAAAATAAATTTGATCTGCAAGCGAAATTTCTTCTAATGATTTAGATAAACGTCCTTCAGCAATCTTTTCTAATACTGCTTCAGGTTTATTTGCCATTGTTTCATCAGCTAAAAGGATATTTTTAACAGCTTCTCTTTCCTTTTCGATAACTTCTAAAGGCATAGCATCTTTACTTACATATAAAGGATTCATACTAGCAACTTGCATTGCCATATCCTTAGCAACAGCTTCATTAGTACTACCTTTAATAGTTGTAATAACTGAAATCTTACCACCCATATGAATATATAAGCCAAAAATTTCATCATCATTCTTATTTACAATTTCAAATCTTCTTAAAACAATTTTTTCACCAATTGTAGATGTAGCATCAATGAATAAATCACCTAAGGTTTTATCATTAACACTTAAAGCTAATGCTTCTTCTAAATTTTGTGGATTATTAGCTAATAATACATCTAAAGTAGTATCAATTAAAGAGATGAATTGTTCATTTTTAGCAACGAAATCAGTTTCTGAATTAACTTCTAAAATTACTGCCTTATTGTCTTTTGCTTTAACTTTACATAAGCCTTCAGCAGCAATACGACCAGCTTTTTTAGCAGCTTTTGCAATACCTTTTTCTTTTAACCATTCGATAGCTTTTTTAAGATCACCCTCACATTCAGTTAGAGCTTTCTTGCAATCCATCATTCCAGCTCCAGTTTTTTCTCTAAGTTCTTTAACTTGACTAGCACTGATAACCATATTATTCTCCTTTAGCTTCACTTTTTACTTCATTAACAACTTCATTTGTTTCGGTATTTTCGTTAGCTTCGCTTTGTTCTTCTTTATTATCACCTGTATTATTTTCTTCTTTATTTTGATCTTTTCTACTAAAGAAGCGTTTTTCTGAATTTGGATTAAATCTTCTTTGTGAACGTCTCTTATCTTCTTGTTTACGACGTTTAATTTGTTCTTCGATATGTTTTTCTACATTGATAATTACATCTTCCATTGTGATATCAACAAAATCATCTTCATATTTTTCTTGATATGCATCTTGTAAAATACCACCCTTAGCTTCAACTATAGCATCAGATAATAAAGAAATTAATAATCTAATTGACTTAATAGCATCATCATTAGCAGGAATTGGATAATCAACAATATCAGGACTTGCGTTAGTATCAATTAAACCAAATACAGGAATATTTAGTTTTCTTGCTTCAAGTACAGCGATATATTCTTCTTTTGGATCAACTACTACTAAAGCATCAGGTAATTTTTTCATTTCCTTAATTCCACCTAAGAAATTACGTAAACGATCAGCTTGTTTTCTAAGTGTCGCTACTTCTTTTTTAGGATAATTATTAATTGATCCATTAGCTTCCATTTCTTCGATTTCAATTAAACGTTTAATACGTTTTTGAATAGTTTTAAAATTAGTAAGTGTTCCACCTAACCATCTTTGATTAATATAGAAACTACCACTTCTTAAAGCTTCATCAACAATAGTTTGTTGTGCTTGTTTTTTAGTACCAACAAATAATACTTTACCACCTTCTTCAGCGATCTTTTTAAGAGCTGCATAAGAATGATTTAGATATTCAAGTGATTTATTTAAATCAATAATGTGAATACCATTTTTAGCAGTGTAGATAAATGGTTTGCACTTAGGATCCCATCTTTTAGTTTGATGACCAAAATGAACACCATTTTCTAATAATTTTTTCATTGTAACTAATGTCATTTAAATTCTCCTTTTCCGTTACTCCTTGCACTACTTCTAACATTAATAATCATAAGACACGGATTAATGAATTCATAGTGTGTGTACATAATAAACGTTTGTATTCTATCATATTTTATAATTTTAGTAAATAGTAAATTTATCTTTCATATAATTTTACATAATTAGCAATTTGATTTGCTAGCTCATTATTCCATAAATCATTATCAATTCGATAGCACCAATTACCACTGTTTGTTGATGGTTTATTAATTCGGGCTATATCATCTAAGTATAAATAATCATGTAAGGTTACAATCAATAATTCACAATTACTCATATATGCATGTTTAATAAGTGATTTTATAATCCTTTGCTTATCATCGCTATCACAATCTAAATACTCTTTAAGATAATTTAGATCATTATGATTAAGTTTACTTATCCATGCTACTAAAGTTTCATTATCATGGGTTGCTGGATATAAAACATAATTTTTTGAATGTCGATGAAAAATATAATCGGAAATTGATCCATAATTAAAAGCAAATTCTAAAACCTTCATACCAATAAAATTATTTGTTTTGATAAGATTAAGTACTTTATCATTAATTTGTCCTAAATCTTCAATAATAATATTCTCATTATTTATTAAATCTTTTAAGGACTCAAAGAAATGATTACCAGGTCCATCATGCCACACACCTTTTCTAGCATCATTATCATTCACATCAATTTCATAATAATCGGCAAATGCTCTAAAATGATCGATTCTTAAAATATCAAAGCACTGTAAATTCCAACTTAATCTTTTCCTTAAAAAATCATAATTATTTTTACGAAGATTTGTCCAATTATAAATTGGATTACCCCATAACTGACCTTCCTTAGAAAAATAATCCGGTGGACATCCAGCGATTTTTAAAGCCTCATATTTATCATTTATCATAAAATAATTTGGATAAGCAAAGACATCAGCAGAATCTAAAGAAGCATAGAAAGGAAGATCACCGATTATTTTAATCCCCTTATCATTAGCATATTTCTTTAATTTAAACCACTGTTTATAGAAAATAAATTGGATGAAGCGATGTAAATTAAGATTATACATATCTTCTACGCTAAGATTATAATCCTGCCATTTACTTAAGGCTTTAAAATTGTTTTTAGTTTTTAAAGCCATATATTTAGCATAATCAAATAACCAATCATGATCACTGATAAAATTAAAATACTCTTCATTAGCTTTAAAACGTTTAAAAGCTAATTTTAATATTTCAATTCTTTTATTAAATAATTCTTCATAATCAATTATATTATCATCTTTAAAATTAAATGCAGCAATTTCTTCTTCCTTAAGTAGTTTTTCAGCTACTAAATCATCAAGTGAGATAAAGTAATGATTACCTGCAAAAGACGAAAAAGATTGATAAGGTGAATCACCATAACTAGTTGGTCCTATTGGTAAAATCTGCCAATATTTCTGTTTAGCAGCACTTAAAAAATCAACAAAGTCATAAGCTTCTTTAGAGAAACAACCGATACCATATTTTGATTTTAAAGAAAAAATGGGCATTAAGATTCCAGCACTTCTTTTCATATTCCTCCTTTATTAATTATAGGGATGATATTTAGCTATTAATTCTTTTAAGTGATTGATATTTACATGAGTATAAATTTGTGTTGTTTTTAGATTTTCATGACCTAATAATTCTTGTAAGGATCTTAGATCCATCCCATTTTCAAGTAAATGTGATGCGAATGAATGTCTAAATATATGGGGGTGAATTTTAAAATCAAGATTTATCATTCCAGCGTACTTATCAATTAGTAATTGAATATAGCGATTGGAAATTTTTTTAGCTCTTTGATTACAAATTAAATATTCACAGTTATTACCAAATATTTTATGATAAGTATTTAAATAAAGTTTAATTAGATTTTTTGCTTCATCATGAAATAAAGCTATTCGCCACTTACCCCCTTTACCTAATATTCTTAAACTATTATTATCAAGATCAATATCTTCTAATTTAAGACTAGTTAGTTCAGATAATCTTAGACCTGATGCATATAATAATTCAATAATAAGTTTATCTCTAAGCTGAATTGGATCATTAAGATCAAATATTTCAAGCAGTTCTTGTATTTTATTAAAACTTAATATTTTAGGTAAATTATTAGTAATTTTAGGATTTTTAAAACCAGTTAAAGGATTTTCACTTATCTTTTTATTATCTTTTAAATAGTTGAAAAACGATCTTAGACTAGAAAGTTTACGAGCGTAGCTACGATTGTTAATCTTATTTTTTTGTCTAATTAAATTAAAATAGTTAAATAGCACAATCTTATCAACCTCATCAAATCTTTCAATGCCTTCCCTATTTAAAAAGTTTATAAATTGTTTTAAATCACGATGATAAGAAGCGATGGTATTGGCTTTAAATTGCTTAGCGATACCAATATATTTTAGATAAGCTATTAAAAGATCATTCATTTATTTTTCTGATATACTCCTTAATTTCCTTCATTGAATCATTAAAGTAAAGCTGTCTTCGTTCCTTCTTTTTACCTTTAATTGGATTATTTAAAATACCAAAATTGGCATTCATCGGATTTAATTTATTAATAGCAACATTTGAAATATATGCTGCCATTGATCCGATTATCGTATTATCTTTTAATTTAATAAGTTCCTTATTTAAAATTAATCTTGACATATTAATTCCAGCATAAAGACCACTCGCTGCACTTTCAACATAACCCTCAACACCACTAATTTGACCGGCAAAAAAGATTTTTGGATTCTTTCTTAACTGGTAAAACTCATTTAAAAGTTTTGGAGAATTAATATAAGTATTTCGATGCATTACCCCATATCTTACGATTTCAACATTTTTAAGTGCCTTAACTAATGAGAGAATTCTTTTTTGTTCACCAAAACTTAAGTGTGTTTGAAAGCCTACAATGTTATATAAACTATCAATTGCGTTATCTTTTCTTAGCTGAATCACCGCATAAGGTTTAATACCATTATATTCTAAACCAACCGGTTTCATAGGTCCATATAGTAAGGTTTTATAACCCCTTTTAGCCATTTCTTCAAAAGGCATGCAACCATCAAAGAAAATTTCTTTTTCAAAATCTTTTAATTCTATTTTTCGAGCATTAATTAATTCCTGATAAAAATGATCATATTCTTCTTTAGTTAAAGGGCAATTAATATAATCTTGTCCATCGCTATATCGTGATTTATAATATGCATAATTAAAATCAATCGATTCTTTAGTAACAATTGGAGCTATCGCATCATAGAAATAGAAATAGTCTTCATTTAAATAGGATTTTAAAAAATCACTAAAACCCTTAGAAGTTAAGGGTCCAGTAGTAACTATAGTAAATTCATTATCATCAATTTCTAATACTTCCTTATTAATTACAGTGATTAAGGGATGATTTTTAATAAAATCAGTAATATATTTAGAAAATCCTTCCCTATCCACTGCTAAAGATGTACCAGCAGGAATTTGATTAATGCGAGCTGCTTTGATAATTAAGGAATCAAGTTCCTCCATTTCTTTTTTAAGTAAACCTACAGCATTTAAAGGATCATCTGATCTTAAAGAGTTAGAACAAACTAATTCAGCAAAATAATCACTTTTAAATGCTTCAGCCTTTTTAGCTGGTTTCATTTCGTAAAGATCAACCTTAATCCCCTTTTTAACAAGTTGATAGGCAGCTTCACATCCAGCTAAACCAGCACCGATTATATTAACTTTCTTCATTTTCACTTCTTTCTTTAAGTTTTATTTCTAATTCTTTTTGCATTTCATTATCTAAATTTTCAATATGTCGACATTTAGGAAAACCAGAACAACCTAAAAAATATTTACCATAACGTGATTTTCGATATATTAATTCCTTACCGCAATCAGGACAGATTTGATCTGAAATAATAGGACTTTCTTTCTTTTCTTTTAATGATCTTAAATATTTACAGCTAGGATAGTTTTCACAACTAATAAATTTACCAAAGCGACTAAATCGATAAACTAGATTACCACCGCATTCAGGACAAGTTTCACCAACTAATTCTGGTGCTTTCTTCTCCATTTTAGCATAGGCATTATCTAATAAGGGTTTAAAATCATTATAAAAATCATTTAATAATTTAATATAGTCAACTTTATTTAAGGAAATTAAATCAAGATCAGCTTCCATTTTTGCGGTATATTTAATATTTATAATGTCTTTAAAATATTCTTTAAGACTATTATCAGTTAAAATACCCTGCTCAGTAGGATGGAAATATTTAGTTTTAGCCTTATCTTTTATAAGTTCTACATAAGATCTACTAATGATGGTATCAATAATACCAGCATAGGTAGAAGGTCTTCCAACATTTTCTTCTTCAAGTGCTTTAATTAATTTAGATTCACTATATCTTAATGGTGGTTCCGTAAATTTTTGTTCCTTAATTATTTCCACAGCATCAATTAAATCACCCTTTTTAAGAACTGGTAATAATACATCTTTGTTATTTTCATATTTAGAATAGACCTTAAGATAACCATCAAAAATTAAAGATTGACCACTTGCTTTAAAGTCTAAATTATCAGTACTTAAAATATAGGTTATTGCTTTATAACTTGGTTTTTTCATTAAACAAGCAAGGGTGCGATAATAAATAAAAGAATACAATTTAAACTCATCTGATTTAAGATAATTTTTAATACTTTCTGGTGTTTTTAAAATATCTGTCGGCCTAATAGCTTCATGAGCATCTTGTGCATTTTCCTTAGTTTTAGATTTATAAGAACCAACATATTCCTTGCCATAGGTATTTTTAATATATTTATAACCCTCATTAATAAATTCATCAGCTAAACGAAAGGAATCAGTTCTCATATAGCTAATAAGACCAATTGTTTCATTACCAATATTAATACCCTCATATAACTTCTGGGCAATCATCATTGTTTTCTTAGGTGCAAAATTTAATTTTGATGAAGCTTCTTGTTGAAGCGTTGATGTAATAAAAGGATCTTTACTAGTCTTGTACTTAGTTTCTTCCTTAACTTCCTTAACTAGAAAGGGATTTTTAATACGATCATTAATCTTACTAGCTGCATTTTCGTTTTTAATTTTGACAGTTTTATTATTATCTTTATGCAAATCAGCTATAAAACGAATATTATTCTCTTTAAATTCAGCCTTAAAGATCCAATATTCTTCCGGTTTAAAATTTTCTATTTCATGCTCTCGATCACAAATCATTCTTAAGGCCACTGATTGAACTCTACCAGCTGATTTAGATTTAATCTTATTTTTAAGTAAACCTGATAATTTAAATCCAATTATGCGATCAAGAATTCTTCTAGTTTCCTGTGATTTAACTAAATTAAGATCGATAGCACGGGGTGATTCTAAGGCTTTTTTAATAGCATTAGGGGTGATTTCATTAAAAACAATACGATTATTTTCATTTAAATCAAGCTTTAATTCCTTTGCAAGATGATAAGAAATAGCCTCACCTTCACGGTCAGGGTCAGTTGCTAGTAAGGTTATATCAGCTTTTTTACTCTCTTCCTTTAAACTTTTTACAATTTCTTTTTTATCTTTATCAATAACGTAAGTTGTTTTAAAATCATTTTCAAGATCAATACCAAGACCACCTTTTCCAGTAGTTGAAAGACTTAAAATATGACCTTTAGAAGACATTACCTTATAATCATTACCGAGATATTTTCCAATAGTACTAGCCTTATGAGGTGACTCTACAATTAATAATTTCTTCATGTTGACTCCTTATTCATAATTTCCATTACCGGTCTATAACTTTTACGATAGATATTATTTATACCATATTTTTTAATTAAAGCTAAATGTTTTTTAGTGGGATAACCTTTATGTTTAATAAATTCATAGTGAGGATATTGTTTATCATACTCTAACATGATTCGATCACGAATTGTTTTAGCAATGATACTAGCTGCTGCAATTGAAATTGATTTTTGATCCCCTTTAATAATAGCAATATTGGTTTTATTTAGAACAAGTTTCATAGCATCACTAAGAATGATCTTCATTTCTGCTCGCATTGCTATTTTTTCCATATTTATTTTTGTAGCTTGATAAATATTTAGTTTATCAATCTCATCAGGATTTACTATTATATAATCATAATAAAGAGCATCGTTAATAATTACCTCATAAAGCATTTCTCTTTTTTTAAAACTCAATTTTTTTGAGTCATTAATTTGATCATTATAATAATTTTTAGGAAAACAGACTGCTG
The DNA here is from genome assembly GCA_023388035.1 of Bacillota bacterium. Taxonomy (GTDB): domain Bacteria; phylum Bacillota_I; class Bacilli_A; order Erysipelotrichales; family Erysipelotrichaceae; genus RGIG5681. The sequence goes on from JAEWGY010000113.1 coordinate 14,089, forward strand.
CAATAACTAAAGGACCTGCTAAAGGTCCTCTACCCGCTTCATCAATTCCGAGTACTAATAAATCTTTCTCCCAATATAATTTTTCATAGCTTAGTAAATCATTCATAATCAAAACTTATATTTTTAATTTTCGCATTCCTAATATCACTTAACATAAATTCATAAGTGCGATTATAATCAATATCCTTAGAATTTAAATAAAACTTATATTTATGAGCTAATTCATTTATAAAATCAATTTCATTAACACAATTGATCCCATAGGTATCAATTAATTTATCATTATAATATTTAATCAGATATCTTAAACCATAAAGACATAATTCTTCCTTATTAATAATATCCATTTTTATACTACCAATTAAAGCAAGCCTTGCAGCATGGTCTTGGTTTTCTAATTTAGGCCATAAAACACCTGGAGTGTCTAGTAAATCTAAATCCTTATGAATTCTAACCCAATTAATATTTTGGGTTACTCCTGGTCTATTTTCAACCTTAGTATAATTCTTTTTAATAAGTGAATTAATTAAAGTAGATTTACCAACATTAGGATTACCTACTATCATTAATCTTAAATTTCGTTTTAAAATTCCTTTTTCTTTAAACTTCTTTATTTTATCAGCTAGTAATTCTTGAGCTTTAGTTTTAATAATTGCTGAAACATTATCCTTTAGTGAATTTAGTATAACATAAGGAGCATCTAGAAATTCTAATTCCTTGTTTAATTTTTCCTTATCACAAAGGTCATATTTTGTTATAACGATTAATTTCTTTTTGTCCTTAATTAACATTTCAATTAAAGGATTTTTACTGGCTTTAATTGCTCGTGCATCATATAGGACTAATACAAGATCAACAAGCTTTAATTGTTCGCTTATCAGTCTTTTAGTCTTTTGCATATGACCAGGATACCAGTGAATATTCATTATTTAATCCCCATTTCATTTAAAGGAAATAAAATAAATATCCCCTTTGTTTTAATTTCTTTAGCATGAAAAGGTCCAAGAACTCTTGAATCAGATGAGTTTAAACGATTATCACCTAAAAGAAAATATTCATCATCTTTTAATTTAATTTTAAGATCCTGAGTATATTGATTATCATCTAAAAATGATTCTTCATAATACTTCCCATTAATATATAATTTATTATCCTTATATTCTATTTCATCATTAGGTAAACCAATTATCCTTTTAACTACAATTTCATTAAGTTTATCACTATAAGCAGTTACTATATCGAAATGATTATAGCCAAAAAACTTAGTAAAGATACCACTAAAACCGTAACTATTATTTTTAAGTGTGCTATACATTGAATTACCTGAAACCTTTACAGGGATTGCTACTAAATTAATAAAAATAACAATAATAATAAAGGTTGAGATTAGGATATCTAAGATATCAACGATTAATTTGTTTTTAATAAATTTTTTTAAAATTTTTTCAATCATAACTCAATTATAATAAAATATTTAATATTTGTAAAAACAGTGCCATAAAGACACTGTTTAAATTAACGTACTTCTTTAATTCTAGCAGCTTTACCTGTAAGACTACGTAAATAATAAAGCTTAGCTCTTCTAACTTTACCATTTTTAATAACGCTAATCTTAGAGATTACAGGTGAATGAACTGGGAAAGTTCTTTCAACACCAATACCATTAGAAATCTTTCTTACTGTAATGGTTTTCCCAATGCCGCTACCTTGAATTTTAATTAATAAACCCTCATATGATTGAGTACGAGTTTTTTCACCTTCAGAAATGGTGATATCTAACTTAAGAGTTTGACCTACACGTAAACTAGGAAGATCACTTCTTAATTGACTCTTAGTTATTTCACTTACTAAATTTAAATTCATATAGCTCCTTTCTTTATAATTAAGTCATAAGTAAAAACTTAGCGGACTAAATCTTCAATATTATAACTTACAAATGCTTATTTTGTCTAGTATCTAAAAGTTAATAATATTACTACTTAAATAAAAATTCTAGATATTCTAATATGATCAATATATTTACGTATTAATTAAAATAAACCTTTATAAAAATAGTACTAATCATTTTTAAAATTTTAAATCTTTATTTATATAAAAGATTAAGCTTTTAAATTAAAAGTTGTTTTTAGCAATAAATATTAATCATATTAATAATTAAGAGTTTTAGTAAATTTTAAACTAGAAATTAGAAATAAAGATAGTACCAATATATAAACTTGAATTTATTGTGTTTTTAAGCTATAATTTATTAGATTGAAAGGAGTAATATGGCAAATATTAAATCTCAAAAGAAACGTGCTTTAACTAATGCGAAAAAGCATGCTAGAAAAATGGCTGAAAGATCTGAATTAAAGACAGCGATTAAATCTGTCTTAAAAGCTGTAGAAGCTAATGCTAAAGATGATGCGCTTAAGGCTTTTAATCACTGTAATTCATTATTAGATTCAGCAATTACTAGTCATAATAAAACTAAGAATTACGTAGCACGTCAAAAATCAAGACTTGCAAAACTAGTTAACACTCTTAATTAAGACAATTATATTGTCTTTTTTTTTATTAAAAAGATCTAATTAATTAGATCTTTAACAATTATCATCCATAAAGAAATTAGTTAAGCTTTTAACCATAATTCCACTTGCTCTTTTTGGTAAATATTTAAATGACTTAGATAAATAAGCACTACCAGCAATATCTAAATGAATCCAAGGTTTATTATTATAAACAAATTCACCTATAAATAAACCTGCACTTATTGTACCCGCTAAACGACCGCCAGTATTTTTAAGATCAGCAACTTCTGATTTATTTAAATCACGATAATATTCATTATTTGGTAAAAGCCAAATGTCTTCCCCTGCTATATCGCAGGCTTTTTTAAATTCATTAAAGAATTCCATATTATTACTAATGGCAGCACTAGTATATTCACCTAATGCTACAAGGCAAGCTCCTGTTAATGTAGCAAGATCAATGACGCGATCAGCCTTTAAGTGATTAGTAGCATAATAAATAGCATCAGCTAGTGTTAATCTTCCTTCAGCATCGGTATTTAATATTTCAATAGTTTTATTAGCTAAGGAATTTATGATATCACCATTTTTAAAGGCTCTACCATCAATTAGATTTTCACAAGCAGCTGCAATCATTACCACATTAGCTTTAAGACCTAATTTAGCAATATTATACATCGCACCAATAACACTAGCACTACCACCCATATCACTAAACATCTCAGCCATTGAAGCGGCTGGTTTAATCGCATAACCACCTGCATCATAGGTAACAGCCTTACCAACTAAGGCAGTAGTAAAATTAGTGCTCTTATCGCCCTTATAATGAATTTCAATTAAATAAGGTCTATTGTTACTTCCTTTCGCAACATTAAGATAGGCATACATACCGATAGACTCTATTTCTTTTTCATCATAAATTTTTACTTCTACCGGTAAATCCTTAAATAAATCTTTAACTTTTAAAGCGAGTGTATAAGGATAAATAGTATTAGCAGGTTCATTTACTAAATCTCTTGCTATATTAATTCCTTCCATAATAATAGAAGCATCATTAATTGCACTAGCTATTTTTTCGCTTATACCACCAATATGATTATAATTAACAGTAATTTCTTCATTTACTATTTTATCACTCTTATATTTATCAAAATTATATTCAGCATGCATCATCCCTTCACAAATAGCTGATGCTATTTTTTTATGACAAAAATTATTTAATTTAGGTATATAAATACTAATTTCCTTTTCTTTATTTTTAATTAAGCACTTAGTTAAATTGAAAAAAGCAATTCTTAATTTATCTAAATTTAAATCCTTTTCTAAACCTAATCCTAAAATAATATCTGATGCTTTATTTATACTTAAACTATTCGAATAATAAACTTCACCTAGTTTTGCGCTGAATAATTTTCTTTCTTTAAGATAATCAATAATTTCATCATCCTTAGTATCACTAAAGGCTAATTTAAGTTTTAACTCACTTTCTTTATTTAAATTAAATTTCATATTTACTTCCTTTCTTATTAAAAATTATATCACAAGGCTTAAGATTTGTTATAATTTAGAGGAGGTGATTTATGCATTTAAAAGATAATTTTTTCTATACCTTACGTGAAGTAAATAAAGATAATGAATGTAAATCGTCAATTCTTTTACAAAAAGCAGGACTTATTAAACAAACTTCAGCCGGTATTTTTATTTATATGCCGATGTTTTTAAGGGTTTGTAAAAAAATTGAAGATATTATTAGAGAAGAAATGATTAAGATCGGTAGCCAAGAAATGATGATGCCAATGCTTATTGCTAGTAAATATTATGAAGATTCGGGACGATTAAGTAATTTCGGATCATCTGTATATCGCTTAAAAGATCGTAATCAAAATTCTTTAATCCTAGGACCAACACATGAAGAACTTTTTGCCTATGCTGCTAAATCAATGATTAAATCCTATAAACAATTACCCTTTAGTTTATTTCAAATTCAAACAAAGTTCCGTGATGAGCCACGAGCACGTTTTGGACTGATTAGATTAAAGGAATTCGTAATGAAGGATGCTTATTCATTTGATAAAGACTTAGAAGGACTTAATATTTCTTATAATAAAATGTTTGAAGCATATAAGAATATTTTTAATCGCTTAGGGATTAATTATCGTATTGTTAAAGCTGATACTGGAATTATGGGTGGTATGCTTTCAGAAGAATTTCAAGCAATTTCAGAAATTGGTGAAGATACTTTAGTCTATTCTAAAGAATGTGATTATAGTGCTAATTTAGAGATAGCGAGTATTAACTATGATTATTATCCAAAAACTAATGAAGCTGAAGAAGTTTTAGAAAAGGTTTTAACTGAGGGTAAAGAAACAATAGCGGAGGTTTCTACTTATCTTAATAAAAAACCTAGTAATTGCTTAAAAGCATTAGTCTATTTTGTTGATAATAAACCTGCTATTTTTCTTTTAAGAGGTGATCGCAGTTTAAATGAAACAAAGGTTTTAAAATATTTTAATGCTAGTGAAATTAGAGCTGCTAGTAATGATGAAATTAGCTCACTAGGTCTAATAAAAGGCTATATTGGTCCGATTAATCAAAAATTAGATTGTTATGCTGATAATGAAATTAAATATTTAAAAAATATGGTAAGCGGTGCTAATGAAAAGGATTATCACTATCTTAATACCAATTTAAAAGATTTTACGGTAAAGGATTATTTTGATTTAAGATTCCCTGAAGAAGATGATTTATGCCCTGAAGATGGATCTAAATTATACTTTACAAAGGGTATTGAAATTGGTAATACATTTAAATTAGGTACAAAATATTCAAAGGCTGTAAATCTTTATTATCAAGATGAAAATAACCAAAATCAAGATGTTTATTTAGGTTCTTATGGTATCGGTATTTCTAGATGTATTGCAGCACTTATCGAGCAAAGTCCTTATGAGGATCGCTTAGTATGGCCTAAGGAAATCGCACCATATTTAGTTAACATCATAATAATGAATACTAAAGATAATTTACAGCTTGAAATAGCTAATAAATTATATCAAAGTTTAAATAAATACTATGACTGTGTCATTGATGATCGTGATGAACGTGCTGGTGTTAAACTTAATGATCATGATTTAATAGGTTATCCTTATCGTATTATCGTAGGTAAAAAAGCTATAAATAATACCATTGAGTTAAAAATGTATGATGGTGAAAGTATTGATCTTAATGTAGATGATTTAATTAATGATCATAGTAAGTATATAAATAAAAAATAGGAAGCAAAGCTTCCTATTTTAATTAAGAAGATTAATGAAAAAACTATTATTATAATAACTTATAATTGTGATAAAATTATGAAAAAAGGTCTATTTTATAGACCTAATTCTTTTTTTGCACTATTAACTAATGAAGTGAAATCTTCAGGATTATTAATTGCGATCTCAGATAGCATTTTACGATTTATAGTAATGTTAGCTAATTTAAGACCATGCATTAACTTTGAATATGAAAGATCGTGAAGTCTTGCAGCAGCATTAATTCTCGCAATCCAAAGTTTACGCATATCTCTTTTAAGTAAACGACGACCGATATAAGCATACCTTAATGAACGCATTACTTGTTCATTTGCAGTTCTGTATAATAAGTGTTTACTTCCAAAATAACCCTTAGCTAATTTTAAAACTTTTTTACGTCTTGCTCTTGTTGGAGTTGAACCTTTTACTCTTGCCATTTTTTACCTCCTACCCTTGTAATAATTCCTTAACACGCTTTAAATCACTCTTAGAAACTAAAGCTGATTTTCTTAATTGTACTTTTTGCTTATGGGTTTTATTCGCAGCAAAGTGGCTAGTGTAAGCATGGTGTCTTTTTAATTTACCACTTCCAGTAACTTTAACTCTTTTAGCTAAAGCCTTTTTAGTTTTCATTTTTGGCATAATATCCTCCTATTTCTTCTTAGGTGCAAGTACACAATAAATTGTATTACCTTCAAGTGCTGGTTTTTTTTCGACATTTGCAATCTCTGATAATTCACTTATAAATGATTCTAAAACAGCAATACCAACTTCTGGTTTAGTAATCATTCTCCCCTTTAAACGCATGTCAACCTTGACCTTAATATTAGAACTTAACCATTTACTAGCATGTTTAATTTTAGTATCTAAATCATGTTTCGCAATAACTGGTGATATTCTAATTAATTTTAGTTCATTGTATGACTGCTTCTTTTTAGCTTCTTTAGCCTTCTTTTGATTTTCGAAACGATATTTTCCGTAATCAATTATTTTACAAACCGGAACTTTAGCATTAGGAGCTACACATAATAAATCTAATTCTAAGTCAGCTGCTTTATTTAAAGCATCATTTCTAGACATGACCCCTAATTGTTCGCCATTAGGACCAATTACCAGTATTTCCTTAAAACGAATTGCTCCATTCACTAATTCTTCATTTGTATTTTTTTTATTAATGATACTGCACCTCCAAATAATATAAAAAGCGGGCGCAAGACCCACCTAATGTAATACTAAATCATTTCAGTAGCACATTACCTACATCCCATGGATATCAGGTGAGAAGTGGACTTCTTCTTTCTACGCTTTTTAATACTTTAATAATATATCCTATAATTAGTATTTTGTCAATCATTATAGAAAAAATCTAACAATATTTCATTTAAAATCGCTGGTTTATTGCAGATTAAATGATCATCTCTTATAATCAGATAATCCTGCCACTTTTGAATTGGAGATTTATATTTTTCTAAAAAATCAATTTTATATAATTGATTTATATAATTTATATCAATACCGAATTTGGTTCTAAGTGACATCATTAAATGATCGAATAATAAGTCAGCTGTATTTAATTTTTCTACTTTAATATGGCGATCATTAAGATAATCTAATAGATTATTTGAATTGGTTATTAACATATCATCTATCTTACTGCAGGCACCTTGTCCTAAACCAAGATAATTATGAAATTGCCAATATGCAAGATTGTGTAAGGAATATGCTTGATTATTAGTAAAACTTGAGACCTCATATTGTTCATAGCCAAAGTGATTTAAATAATCAATTAAATATTCATATAGATCAGCTTCTAAATCATCATCCAAATTCTTAATACCACGATAATAAAAGGCTGTATTTTTTTCGATACTTAATGAATAAATAGAAATATGATTAGCTTTTAGACTTATCAATTTTTTAAGATCATTTTTAAAATGAATTAAATCCTGATTAGGTAAGGAATAGATAATGTCAATTGAGATATTATTTAATGAATTCTTTCTTAATTCATTCATTAAGCTTTCGACATCCTCAAAACAATGTCCCCTATTCATTAATTTAAGATAATAGGGATCAGCACTTTGAACACCGATTGAGATACGATTAATACCATATTTTTTAAATAATTTAATCTTTTCACTATCAGTATTTTCAGGATTTATTTCAATGGTATACTCTTTAACACTCATTTGATACTTACTTAGACTTATAAATAATTTTTCAAGCTGTTTAAGATTTAAGCTTGTTGGAGTACCACCACCGATATAAATGGTCTTTACATCTTTTAAGCGATAATCATTTTTATTAAGATCAGCTATCAATTTATCTAAATATTGATTAGCCCTTTCTTCCATATAAACACTTTTAGCAAAATCACAATAATGACAAATTTTACTACAAAAAGGAATATGTATATATAAGTGTTTAATCATCATTCATCTTTAAAACTGCCATAAAAGCATCCTGTGGAATCTCTACTGAACCTACTGATTTCATTCGTTTCTTACCTTCTTTTTGCTTCTCTAAAAGTTTTTTCTTACGAGTGATATCACCACCATAACATTTTGCTAGTACATTCTTACGTAAGGCTTTAATATTGGTTCTTGCGATTATTTTATTACCGATAGCAGCTTGCACAGGGATTTCAAATTGTTGCTTAGGAATAATTTCTTTTAATTTACTTGTTATTAACTGACCGCGATGATAGGCAAAATCACGATGTACAATCACACTTAAAGCATCAATGATATCACCATTTAAAAGAATATCCATTTTAACTAAATTCGATTTACGATAGCCATTTAATTCATAATCTAGTGAAGCATATCCTTTTGAAAGAGATTTTAATTTATCAAAATACTCATAGATTATTTCTGATAAAGGGATATCATAAATTATTCGATTACGATTATCATCGATATATTGCATATCAACATAGATACCTCTTTTAGCCTGTGATAATTCCATAACAGGACCAATATAATCATTAGGAACGATGATACTAGCTTTAACATAAGGCTCTTCAATATATGAGATTTTAGTTGGATCAGGCATTAAAGAAGGATTATCAATTGCTAGCATTTCACCATTAGAAAGATGGATATGATAAATA
>JAEWGY010000021.1 GCA_023388035.1 Bacillota bacterium
AGCTAATACCTCTTCTTTACTAAGCATGCGATTCTTAAGTTTTTCATCACTAACGCCAGCTAGTAAATCATAAAGATCCATAGCTACCTTTAATCTAAAAAGATTAAAAGTTGATCCACTTTCATCATAGATCGGTAAAAGCATTTTAACCGGTCTAGGTATATGAGGAGCTATATTTTGTACAACCGCTCTTTCTTTTACTGTATCACTAACAACCTCAACATCAAAATGTTTTAAATAACGTATACCACCATGTACTAATTTAGTAGAACGACTTGAGGTTCCTTCCCCAAAATCCTGCATTTCAAGTAAAACAGTATCCATCCCACTTGCAGCAGCTTGCAAAGCTAATCCAGCTCCTGTAATACCACCACCAATAATTAAAAGATCATGTTTTCTTTCCTGCATTCTTTGCAGAGTCAGTTTTCTTGTAAATAAAGAAAATTCCATAATTATTCTTCTTCCTTTCTAGCAAAAAGTCTTGTAGCACTAACAGCCTTCTTCCATCCCTTATACAATTTTTCTTTATGAGCTTCATTCATTGTCGGTTTAAAGGTTAAACCAATAGCATTTAAAGATTTTAATTCTTCTAAATCCTGCCAATAACCAACAGCTAAGCCTGCTAAGAAAGCAGCTCCTAAGGCAGTGGTTTCTAAATTTTTAGCACGTGCTATTTCCTTACCTAAGATATCAGCTTGAAATTGCATTAGTAAATTATTCATCGCAGCTCCACCATCAACCTTTAATAAAGAAATATCAATATCAGTATCCTTTTGCATAGTATCAATAACATCTCTTACCTGATAAGCAATTGATTGTAGGGTTGCTTTAATGAAATCTTCCTTATTACTTCCTCTAGTAAGACCAAAAACCGCTCCTCTAGCATCAGAATCCCAATATGGAGCACCTAAACCAGTGAATGCTGGTACGACATATATTTCATCATTACTTTTAGATTCCTTAGCTAAATGTTCTGATTCTGATGAGGTATTAACCATTCGCATACTATCTCTAAGCCACTGCACTGCAGATCCTGCAATAAAAATTGAACCCTCTAATGCATAATAAATCTCATTATTAATACCATAACCTATTGTTGTTAGGAGATTATTCTTAGATAATTGCATCTCCTTACCAGTATTCATAATAATGAATGAACCAGTTCCATAGGTATTCTTAACCATACCTTTTTCAAACGCTAACTGACCAAATAAAGCAGCTTGTTGATCGCCAGCCATACCACTTATCGCTACTTCTGAGCCATAGAAATGGAATGGTGCAGTATAACCATAGATTTCTGAATTAGATCTAACTTCTGGTAACATTGATTTAGGAATATCTAAGATTCTAAGAATTTCTTCATCCCAGCATAGTTCTTTAATGTTATATAACATTGTGCGAGCAGCATTAGTATAATCAGTTACGTGACACTTACCATCAGTTAATTTATAAACTAACCAAGTATCAATAGTACCAAATAGTAAATCACCATTTAAGGCTTTTTCCTTAGCCCCTTTTACATTATCTAAAATCCATCTAATCTTCGTGGCTGAAAAATAAGCATCAACTACTAAACCAGTTTTTTCATGAATAAGTTTAGCATAGCCATCTTCCTTTAGTTTATCAGCAATATCTGCACTCTGTCTTGATTGCCAAACAATCGCATTATATATAGGTAATCCAGTATGCTTATCCCATACTACAGTAGTTTCCCTTTGATTAGTTATCCCAATCCCTGCAATCTGTTCTGGTCTAATGCCGCTTTCAATAAAAGATCCTGCAATTACTGACTGTACTGAAGTCCATATTTCATTAGCATTATGTTCAACCCAACCAGGTTTAGGGAAAATCTGTGTAAATTCTTTTTGATAACTCGCTACCTTTTCACCCTGTTTATTAAAGATGATCGCACGAGAACTAGTAGTCCCTTGATCGATAGCCATTATAAATTTTTCTTTTGACATTTATACCTCCCTTTATTTAATGTAATATCTTAATTTTATTCTAATGGATTGTTTAAGCTTTTAAATATCAATATTTTTTTAAATCATAAAAAAACTGATAAGATTAAACTTATCAGTTAGCGACTTTCAATTGAGAAAAGCTTATTATGTAATTTATTTTGTGATTTTAAACTTTTAGTACTGAGAATTTCTTTAATGATATTATTAATATTATCAATATCCTTACTATTTAAATTTTCACTAATTAAATAGCTTGCTTTATCTATTTCATAGTCACTTATAATCAAATCATAGTCTTTATTTTCGTCATAATATTCAAGCCTAGTTAAATGATGTTTCGCTAAATTTTCTTTTAAGCTTTTAAAAATGGGATAAGCTAGAATAGGACTTTTATAAGTATTAAAGGCTATTCTAATATGAACCGGTTCTTTTTGATTAAAATAAGCATATAAGGCTTCTATTTTATATAAACGATTAAGATAATTAGTATAATTTTGATCATAAGCTAAATTTGATTTTAAAATATTCGTTAATAATTTTAAAGCCACTTGATAATAACTACTCTTTTGCCCTTCATAATAGTTTAATTCTGATTTAAAAAAATAGAATTGACTCATCAGCTGATTAATTTCATAAAATGCATCCTCTTTAATGAGCAGATTAGCTCCTAAGTCATCTCTAAGCTCTTTTATGGTGAAAAAGCTGGCGAGCATGATTGGACCACCAAAGCCTAAAACCTTTTCTAAGTGAATTGGTTTTAAAAAGAAATTACTAAAGATGAAGATGAAGAGAATCATTATTTCCTCTTCTCTATAGCTTAGTGCTTGATTACTAAATAAATTTAAATATAGTTCCCTAAGTTTATCATAAAACTGATGATTTTGATAAACAGCCATTAAATCATATATGCCTTGATATGAAATTTTACTTAAGCTTGCTCTTTTAAGGGAAATGTATAACCATAGATTTAATTCATATTTCTTACGTTTACTAAAATGACACTGATAATATTTTTCAAAGGCAGGAATTAAATAAGCTGCACTTTTAAAATCAAGCTCATCTGCAAATTCTTCCTTAGTAGTGGTCTTAAGTAATAAATCATATAAGAAATAACGAATATTAAGCTCATTACCTTTAAAAGAAGCGTTTTTAATTGTTATCGCAAACTCCTTAAGTAATTTATTTAAGGCTGCAATTTGTCGATTAAGCGTTGCCTCACTGATCATTAAATGTTTAGCAATATCATATAATGAATGATTTTGACTATAGGCTATGTATTTGATTAATTGATATTTAAGACTATAAGTGCATAAAAATCTAAGCAGTTTAATTAAACTTAGTTTATTATCTTTAATTAAAGTTAGCTTTTCATCATTGATTACAAATTTTATATTAAGCTGCTTATTAGAAGCATCCTCATTAAAACTAGTGACATAGTTTAATAAGGTCTGTTTACTTAGTTTTAAATGCTCACAAAGTTCTTTTAAAGAAACTGTAGTGCTAGAATTCTCAGTGATCTCAATAAGCTTATAGATACTTCTTTCCCTTTTTTCAAGTAAATTAGCTATCAACATGATCAAATCCCTTAAAAACAATTTCTCTGATCACATCCATAAAAAAGGCTTCCTTCTTTTTGTTTAGGGAATCATTTAAATAAGCAGCGCTTACTATTTCATTAATATTGATTTTATACTTTATAAAATTAAGTAAGATATTCATATCATTAAGATATTCATTTAAACTTACTAACTGTGCTCCGATGATATTCCTATTTACAGTATCAATTATCAATTTAAATTGATAATCCTTATTATGAGTTTGATAACTAAAGACTCTTGTATAAAGTTTTGCTTCCTCACTATTTAAGCCGATACTATAAATATAATAATTAAAGAATTTAAGATAGGTCTGTTTTAGGATGTTAGTTATCTTTACTCTTTCCTTTTTAAGATTCATAACTGCAATATTAGCGCTTATAATCGCATTATTAATATTAGGTAAATAATTCCTAGACTTAAGCATGTTAGGATAACTGATAAGATCACCTATGGCAAAGATATAATCAAAGTTAGTTTTTAAATAATCATCAACTAAAATAGTACCATCATAATGTAAGTTAAAATCATCTTTAAGTAGCGTGCTATTAGCACATAGATTAGTAGAGATAAGCGCATAATCACTTTCATAGCTATTTTTAAGACTACTTGCGATAATTTTATTATTTTTAATATTTAAGCTATTAATAGTCTCATTAAGATAAAGATTAATCTTCCTGCTTGAAAGTTCTTTGGTAATAAACTCTGCCATATCCTTATCTAAATATTTAGATAAGGGCATCTTTCTAGCTTCAAAGATATTAATTTTTAATTCTAATTTAGCTAAGGCACTTAATGATTCTAAAGCTATTTGACCAGCACCGATAATATTAAGTGTCTTTGCTTTTTTAAGTTTTTGAATACTTTTTACTAATTCATCATAAGT
>JAEWGY010000107.1 GCA_023388035.1 Bacillota bacterium
CGTGTAACCCTAGCAAGAGCGGCTGATGATTTAGTTGCTAGTCAAGGTGTTAAGGCTGCTTTTATCATAGCGAGGGTAAGTGATAAATTAAATGCTATTTCCGCAAGATCTAATCAGGAAGTTAATGTGCAGTTAATCATGGAAAAATTAAATGGTGGTGGTCATTTAAGTGCTGCCGGTCTTCAAAGTGAATTAAGTATAAAACAATTACTAGATGATTTAAAAAAGGTTTTAAATGAACTAAATAAGGAGGAATAATGAAGGTAATATTACTCAGCGATGTTAAAAATGTTGGTAAGAAGGGTGAAGTAGTTGATGTTAAAGATGGTTATGCTAAGAATTTTTTACTGGCTAAAAAATTAGCAGTTAAAGGTAGCGAGGAATCATTAAAAATACTAAATAAGCAAAAAGAAGAAAAAGCATTACATGAAAAAGATTTAGAAAATAAAGCAATTAAGCTTAGAGAAGAATTAAAAAATAGAGAATTTAGCTTTAAACTTAAAGCAAACAAAGGGAAATTATCAAACTCAGTTAGCTCAAAGATGATTGCTGATCGTCTTAATGAAGAAGGCTACGAAATTGATAAGCGTAAAATTATTGAACCTAAGACCATTACTAGCTTAGGTTATACTAATGTCAAGGTTGAATTATATAAGAATGTATTTGCAGTAGTTAAAATTTTAGTTGAGGAAGCTTAATGGAAAATTATGAAGTCTATGATCTTAATGCTGAATTAGCCTTTTTATGTAATATGATTCTACAGTATGGTAATAAATTTACCATCCTTGAAAATGATTTAAAAAGTGAATATTTTTATGACGCAAGACATCGTATTATATTTAATGCTATATATGAATTATTAGAACGCTATGATAAAATTGATACCGTTATTTTAATCAACCATTTAGCTAGTCGTAATCAATTAGAAGAAGCTGGTGGTGTTAATTATATTGAAGGTATCACCAACGCCTTCTTTGGTGATGTTGAGGTTAATAAGTATGCTCAGATCATAAGAGAAAAGGCTATAATCAGAGAACTAATTGCGAAAACTAAAGAATTAAGTGTTAAAGCATCGAAGTCTACTAGCTTAAATGAAACCTTAGATGAAGCTGAAAATATGATCTACAACCTTGGAAAATATCGCTTATCAAGTGATTTTAAATCTTTTAAGGATGTCATTAAGAATGTTGTAGAAGATATTAAATCTAAGCGTAAGCATATCGATGTAAAAGGAGTTAAAACCGGTTTTAAACAATTAGATTCAATAACCAACGGTTTTCAAAAAGGCGACTTAGTGATTCTAGCAGCAAGACCAGCGATAGGGAAAACAGCCTTTGCGCTTAATTTAGCTTATCGCATAGCTAGATATAATTCCCTTGAATCAGTCGCCATCTTCTCACTGGAAATGTCTGATGAACAATTGGTAGGTAGACTTTTAAGTGTTGAAAGTCAAGTGGAAAGTAATAAGATTAGAGCGGCAAAACTTGATAGTAACGAGCTAGCAAGTCTTGTTGAATCTGCTGAAATGTTATCACAGATACCAATTGCGATTGATGATACTGCTTCAATTAGAACCTCTGATATTCTCGCAAAATGTCGTAAACTTAAAGATAAAGCTGGTTTATCCTGCATTATAATTGATTATATTCAGCTTATTTCTTCTAGGCGTAGTGGTGAATCAAGACAGGTTGAGGTTTCGGAAATATCAAGAAGTTTAAAAATCATGGCTAGAGAATTAAAGGTACCAGTGATTGCTTTAAGTCAGTTATCAAGAGGAGTTGAAAGCCGCGAGGATAAAAGACCTCGATTATCTGATTTAAGAGAATCAGGTGCTATTGAGCAGGATGCAGATATTGTTATGTTTTTATATCGTGAAGATTATTATGAAAAGACGGATAATGATATTTCCTTGGTTGAACTAGATATCGCGAAGCATCGTAATGGTTCAATTGGGAATATTAAATTAGCATTTAAGAAATCAACTAGCACCTTCAGTGAGTATGATTATGAAGCAAATAAATAAAAATTTACTTTATTTAGTTTTAGCTTTTATTTCAGCACTAGCATTAACTTATCTTAATTACTATTTTGATTCACTAAATAATAAAACAATTATCGCCAGTAATAATGAATCAGCAATTATTAAACAGGAAAGAAGCATTGATTTAAATAAGACTAACAAGTTAATTAAATTATATCTGGGTGATAAATTAATTGCCGTGGTTAATGATGAGACTTATCTTAAACAGAAATTTAATGATCTTTATCTTAAGGATTATAAGCATAATTATCCTAATAATAATTTGAGTTACAGTAGTGAAATTAGTATTGTGGAAGAACTTAGTTATTATAATTATGAAAATAAGGATAATGAAATATTTGGTTACTTACTTAAAAATGATCTAATCGGTGTTAAAACAACCGCAATCAGCTTCTCTTCTAATAAAGGGATCTATGATACGATCTATGTCTTAAATTTTGATGAATTTCTAAGTGCTAGAGATGATTTCCTACTTAATTTTATCTCTAAGGAATCATTAGCTAATTTTATCGCAGGTGAAAGTAATAAGGAACTTAGTGACTATGGCAGGCGTGATCTTAATATTAGAATCAGAGAAAAAATTAATATCGTAGGGGAACGCTATGTAAAACCGAGTGAAATCTTTAAGAATAAAGAAGAAATTTTAGATTATCTGCGTTATTCAAGAAGTAAGGAAAGAGTTTATTATACTGTGGTTGAAGGAGATACAGTTGAAGGTGTAGCATCTAAAGCAACGAATTTTAATGCCTCATCACTCATTCTAATTAATCCGGGAATATTATCTAGTCCTAGACAGTTATTAAAACCAGGACTTAAATTAAATATTACCTATTTTAATTCACCAATTACAGTTGAAATTAAAAAAGAAAATTTAGTTAAAGAAGAAATTTATCCTGCTAGTCCTTTATATATTGAAGATGAGGAGATTTTAATTGGCAGAAGTAAAGTTGAGGTAGAAGAAGAAGCGGGGTATAAGAATGTACTTTATGAAGAAACCTGGATTAATGGTATTCTACAACCTAATTCTGCTAGTGTAATTAAAAGCGAAGTTATCAAAGAGCCGATTCAAGCAGTTATTAAAACTGGTTCAAAGATTATTCCAAGTGTAGGTACTGGTAGATTCCGTTTCCCAGTAGATAATATTCTAATCACCTGTGTTTTTGGTTGTTATTACAATCATACTGGTTTAGATTTACAGAACTATTATAATCGCTATGGTGAAGTATATGCCGCTGATAATGGTATAGTAGAAGAAAACGCTTGGTCTAATGGTGGTTATGGTAATTATGTAATAATTAATCATAATAATGGTTATCGTACATTGTATGGACACTTAAATGTTCCTGGCTTCTTACCGGTAGGAAGTGTAGTTGAAAAAGGTGATCTGATTGGTCAAATTGGTAATACCGGACGTAGTGAAGCACCGCATTTACATTTTGAAGTTAGACAGGGAGAAGATCAGATCAGATTAGATCCATGTAATTTCTTAGATTGTTTAAGTAAAGATAGGTTGGATTACTAATGAAGAAATATTTAATTTATTTTTTAGGATTATTAACAATCATAAATACAGCAATGATCATTTTTAATAAGCCTAAGAATTCTGAAGTAATCGTAGAACGTAATATTATTACTTCAGTAAATTCATCCTTAACTAGTGCTTTTAAGGATGTTGATAAATACTTAGTCTTAGTACAAAGCGATAAAGGCATAGCTAATGGCTTTATTTATAAACAGA
>JAEWGY010000003.1 GCA_023388035.1 Bacillota bacterium
ATTTCAAGGTGGACTGGCATTGAGCTTAATAAATTATTAGAAAGTGATAAGGAAAGATTATTAAATATTGAAAAATATTTAGCTGAAAGAGTTATTGGTCAAAATGAAGCTTTAAATTTAGTAAGTAATGCCATAATTAGATCAAAGGCTAATATCCAAGATGCTAGTAAACCAATAGGATCATTTTTATTCCTAGGACCAACTGGAGTTGGTAAAACAGAGGTAGCAAAGTCCTTAGCTAAGCAATTATTCGATGATGAAAATCGCATTATTCGAATTGATATGTCTGAATATATGGAAAAACATGTTATTTCAAGATTAATTGGTGCTCCTCCTGGTTATGTAGGATATGAAGAAGGGGGACAATTAAGTGAAGCTGTAAGACGCAAACCTTATTCGATTATTTTACTTGATGAGATTGAAAAAGCTCATCCAGAAGTATTTAACTTATTATTACAAATACTAGATGATGGACGTTTAACTGATTCTAAAGGTAATCTTATTGATTTTAAAAATACCATTATCATTATGACTTCTAATTTAGGAAGTGAAAATGCTTATGAAGATAATAGTAAAAACAACTATGATCAAGCTTTGAAAAAACATTTTAAACCTGAATTCATTAATCGTATTGATGAAATTGTTATTTTCAACCCACTTAATGAAGAAGTGATTAAGAAGATTGCGATAAAATTTATTAACGAATTAAAGCTTAGACTAGCTGATAAGGATATTGATCTTGAGCTTAGTGAAAAGGCCTTAAAAGCAATATGCACAAATGGTAGTAATCTAATTTATGGCGCAAGACCTTTAAAAAGATATATTCAGAAAGAAATTGAGACTAAAATCGCTTTCGAATTATTAAAGCATGATAAACTTAGTAAAATTATAGTCGATTATCAGGATGCTGAATTTAATTTTAAAATACTGTAGCAAATGCTACAGTATTTTAAAATATTTTATTAATTATTGTACGATTTTTTTATTTTAAATTTACACGTAAAAGAATTAGTATTATAATTAAAGCGTTTAAAATTTATTAGGAGGGTAAATGTCTAAAGTTATTTTAATTGGTGCTAATCATGCTGGTACAGCATGTGCTAACACTATTTTAAGTTCGAAAGAAAATGAATTAACAATCTATGATCGTAATGATAACATTTCTTTTTTAGGGTGCGGAATGGCACTATGGATTGGTGAACAAATCAAAGGAAGTGATGGATTATTCTATAATTGTCCAGAAAACTTTATTAAAGCTGGTGCTAAAGTTTTCATGAATAGTGAAGTTTTAGATGTAGACTTTGATAAGAAGGAAGTTAAGGTTCGTTTAGCTTCAGGTGAAATTATAAATGATAATTATGATAAACTAGTTTTTGCAACAGGTAGTGCTCCAAATATTCCTAATGTTCCAGGCATTGACCTTGAAGGTGTACAAAAGGTTAAATTGTTCCAACATGCAAAAGAAGTTATTGATAAATTAGAACAAAAGGATTATAAACGCATCGCTGTTTTAGGTGGGGGATATATCGGTATTGAATTAGCTGAAGCTTTTGAAAGATTAAATAAAGAAGTTGTTTTAATTGATCAAGCTGATCACATCTTAGGTAATAATTTTGATCGTGATTTCTCTGATGATTTATTAGAAATCATGAAGGAAAAGGGAATTGAATTTAAATTAGGTCAAAAATTAGTAGAAGTAATCGGTAAAGATGGTAAAGTTAGTGCTATTAGAACTGATAAAGAAACTATTGATTGTGATATGGTTATTCTAGCGATAGGATTCCATCCTAATAGTAGCTTAGGTGGCGATCGTATTGAGCGATATCAAAATGGTGCTTATTTAGTTAATAAGAAACAAGAAACAAGCATTAAGGATGTATATGCTATTGGTGATTGTGCAACACTTTTTGATAACGCAAGACAAAGAACTAATTATATCGCCCTAGCAACCAATGCAGTTAGATCTGGTTTAGTTGCAGGACATAATATTAATAATGTAGCAATTGAATCACTAGGTGTTCAAGGATCTTCTGCTTTAATGATCTACGATTATAAGTTAGTAGCTACTGGTATGACTTTAGCAGCTGCTAAGAAAGAAGGTATTGAAGCCCTAGCTACTGATTTTGAAGATTTACAAAAACCAGCATTTATGGAAGTTGAAAATCCTAAGGTTAAAATCAGAATTGTTTATCGTAAGGATAACCGTGTTGTATTAGGTTGTCAATTAGCATCAAATTATGATATGTCAGCTGCAATTCACTTATTCTCACTTGCAATTCAAAAACAAGTTACAATTGATGAAATTGCACTTTGTGATATCTTCTTTATGCCTCATTTCAATCAACCATATAATTACATTACAATGGCTGCTTATACCGCTAAGTAAACAAATTAAGAAATTAATAAACCAAGCTTATGCTTGGTTTATTTTATAATAATCCTTAAGATATTGTCCTAAAGCTTTCTTTTCAAGTTTAAAATCTAATTCCTTAATAGGAAAGTTTGGATCTTTATTAAGGATTATTTTTTTCATTAGATGATCTAAAAATTGATAATTACGAACTAAGATTGGTCCAATAAAAGAGCTGGCATAAAAATTTTGATATTGATAACCATCATATTCAAAGTTTAGCTTATTTTGATTTTGAATTTCTAATTTAAATAAGTATTGCTTATTATCTTTAATGCGATATTCACCATTAAAAAAACCGATCATTAATTCTTTAGTAAAATTAGCGCTTAGAATCGCTTCATAAGCATAACGATTAAAATTTTCGATATCATAGTCAAATAATTTAAGTCTTTGATTAGAAAATAAAATTGCAGCATTACCAGTTAATAAAATAGCTTTATTTAAGGCGATATAAGATTTTAAGGCATCTTTATAATTAAGTAACTTATGATAGGCACTAGCAAGATTATTTTCTGTACCGCAGCCAATAAAAATTAAATCAGTATCGTTTAAATCAATTTCTTCATTATATCTATGTCTAACAAGTTCGTAATCAATCTTTTGTGCGTTAAGATATTTTTCAATAGCCTTAATATTAGCTGAATCGCCATAAAGATTAAGATAATCAGCAAAAAGATGTAATATTTTAATTTTCATTCCTAATTACCTCCTTAAAACGATCTAGATAGTCAAAATTTAATATGGCATAAAGATTTTCTTTAGACTCTAAAAGTTCACTAGCGCAGTCTTTAATATCATTATATATTTTAAGTTTATCCGCTAATTTAGTATATGATAGTCTTAAGGCGATATCATATCTTTGAATACCGATGCAATAAATATTGCTTACGTTTAAATTTTCTAAAATTTCAAAATCAATATCATAAAGCCATGACATATCATTAAATAAATAACGTCTAGAAATTTCCTTCCAAGCAATAATGATTGATTTTTTTTCTTTTCGCTTTAAAAGAAAGTGTAAAGATTGATTAAAGCTTGTAGCATTCTCATTTTTATTATTTATGACATATACATCACGATTATTATTCAGATAGTGATCATAAATTTTTTTATCTTTATAGCGATTATTAAATGATTTAACAATTTCTTTTTTACTAAATCCTAATTTCTTTAAAAGGGTATAAGCATAGGCGGTATTATAGATATCAAATAATAAAGGATAGGCTAAGTTTATCTCGACATCATCGATGATCATTTTTAAAGTGTTAAAATCAACATGACTGATCTTAATAGATTCTTTATAATCATATTTTGGATCACTAGAGTGATATTTACCTAAGTGTTCAAAGATATACTTACTATAATTTAATTTTTCATCTCCTAAATAAACCATATTAAGACTAGTATAGGGATTATGATCTAATAATAAATTATGATCATCTAAAGAAAAATAGCTAGTTTTATGATCTTTATGAAACTTTTTTAAGTAAGGATCATCGTTATTAAGAATCAATTCCAAATCTAAATCTTTAATGGCATTTAAGATGATATCAGAAACGATATCATAGTGTCCTTGTCTTGGTGGTTGATCTCTGGTAATATTACTAATTAAAAGATAATCTATTTTAAGTTTTTTACTAACTATAGGTAAGTAGCGCTCATCCATTTCAAATACAAAATAATCACATTTTGTTTTTAGTAATAAATTAAAATTATCGATTATGGTTGTTAGAATGGCGAAATGTAAATTAGATCCACTAGCATTATGGCCAACTTTAAAATTTAAATTTCTTAAATTACTAGCGATAAGCGAAGAAATTGAACCCTTACCACTAGAACCAGTAACCATAATAATAGGAATTTTAATTTTGAATAATTTAAAGATATTTTTAGAAATTTTTAAAGCGATCATGCCGGGTAAAGATGATGATCTTTTAAGTGGTTTACCGATTAGGATAATTAATTTCGCAATAATAAAAGCAAGATAATTCATTCTTATATTTTACTATTATTTATTTTTATATGCTACAATTATTTTATGTCAAATGCATACTGTCTTGGTCATTCACTATGTATTGAATTACTTAAATATCGCAAGGAAACAATCATTAAAGCCTTTTTTCATACTAAAATTATTAAAAATGATAATTATTTAAAATTGATTAAAGATTTAGAGAAAAATAAAATTCCTTATGAATTTAATGATTATCTTTTTAAAAAAGAGTCTAAAAAAGAAAATTGCTATGTTATTTTTGAATTCAAACGCTATGAATGTGAATTAGATTTTGAAGAATTTTTATTTATTGAGGATGAATTTAGTGAGCAGGATTTAGGGACTATCATTAGAACAATGGTGGCTTTTGATTTTAAAAATATTTATCTAGCAAAAAAGATTGATTTATTTTCTAAAGCCTTAATAAGATCTAGTGTTGGAGCACTTTTTCAAGCTAACATTAAATTTATCGATAAACAAAAGATAGAAAATGAATTAGTTTATCAGTCCTTAAATAATTATAAGCTCAGTGATAAGATGGCTTTAAAGCTTGATGATAAAATTAGTAAAATAAATCAAATCGGTATCATCCTTTATGATTTATATATAAAAAAACACCCGTAGGTGTTTTTAAATTGCTTGGTTCTTTTTTAGAGTTCTTAATGTTCTTGCAGCAACTCTAACTTTTTTACCATCTATAACAACAGTTTGAAGATTTACATTCCATTTACGACGAGTTGCTCGAAGTGAATGTGAACGATTATTTCCTGATAATGGTCTTTTACCACTGATTTCACATATTCTTGACATTATACAGACCTCCTTATTTTGCTACAATAATATAACATAGTTATAATAATAAATCAATATAATAATAAAGTTAACTTAGGATTTCATTTCAATTTCAATCCTTTATTTTATTAAGCATAAGTTTTTAAAAAAAATAATGTTTTATAAAAGCCTTTTATTATATAATATTGTTATGATTAAAAAGATTTATGCCGTGCTTGAATTTGGTGATTATGAACTACGTTTAGCTATAGGTGAATTCTATAATACAAAATTAAATATATTAAAACTTATTACGAAACCGATTAAAGCCTTTAATGGTTTTGAAATAGTTAATGAAGAAGAAATAATTAAAAATTTACAAACGATCATAAGAGAGGCTAATGAAGATTTAGGAACCACTATTGAATCAGTTATTTTAGTATTACCTTCTTATCGTTTTAAAAAGCGAAGTTTAATGATTGATCTTGAAACTAGTCGTGGAATTGTTAGCTATGAAGATGTTAAAAAGGCTATTGAATCAGCAGCGATGACACCAATTGATGAAGATCGTGAATTGATTAATATTGTTTGCAATCGTTTTATTGTTAATGGTATTTCTAATTATAGCTTACCCTTAAAAGAACGAGCTAAGGAAATTAGTATTGATATTGATTTATTGCTTGCGGATAAAAAATTAAGTCATGATTATGTAGCGATAGTTGAAAAGGCTGGTCTTAAGATTTTAGATATCTGTTTAGATACTTATGCAGTTTGTAAGGAAACAGGACTCTTTACTAAAACTACTAATCAAAATGTTATTTTATTAAAAATTGAGAAATCTTATACAAGCTTTGCTTTTATTACTAGATCGAAAATTATGAATATTGAGATTATGAATCATGGTCTTAATGATTTAGTGGTTAGTCTTAGAAAGAAATATGATTTATCTTACTCACAATTATTAAGATTAGTAAAATATCAATTTAGACAAAATTTAAATAATGAAAGTGATAATGCTATCTATGCTTATCAAAAAGATTCACAAAAGAAAATAATTGAAGAAAAACAATTCAATGATGATTTAAATGAAGCATTTAATAGTTTAATTACGAGAATTCATACAACTTGTGAACCACTATTAGAACTAGCAAATACTTCAATTTTAGTTTGTGGAGAGGGTTGTATTATTAGTGATTTAGATAATATTCTATACAAAAAATTAGGACTTGAAACGAAAATTCAGATACCTGACACCTTAGGTGTTAAAGAGGCTAGTTTATCATCTTTAGTAGGCGCCTTTTATGCTTATTATGATAATGATAAATATCTTCAAAAATCTGATG
>JAEWGY010000030.1 GCA_023388035.1 Bacillota bacterium
CTTTGAATCAGTTCCTTAAAAGATTCTAATAGTTCATCTAAAACGGTATTATTCATATCACTAATTAATTCTTGGTTTAGATAACCAATTTTAAGCTTAGTAGATTTTAGTAGATTACCTTTATCAATTGTAAGATTACTAGCAAAAATTTTTAATAAGGTCGTCTTACCTGAACCATTATTACCAATTAAAGCAATTTTTTCACCAGCTTTAATTTCAAAATCAACATCATTTAAAATAAGATCACTACCATAAGCAAAACTAGCATTTTTTAGCTGAAGCAGCATTTAAATTAATCTCCTTAATATGTTTAGCATAACGCATATTAGTTTTAGGTAATTCTTTATAATTATTACCGAATTCCATTTCTAAAAAATTTGATATATTATTAGGAACATAAAAATAAGCATCTTCAAATTTCATTAATTTTAATGGGAAAATATCATTCTTTTTAATTACATAAGGTTTAAAGATGGATCTAAAAGTCCAACATAAATCAATACCAATTAAGTCAGATTTTTTGAATATTTTTGAATACGCTCTAGCATTCATAACAAATAATTTCTTAATTAGTGCAGGATTTAATTTAAGATTTTCGAAAAAAATAATTAAAGGCATTAAGCAATAATTAATTGAGCGAAAAAATAAATCAAATGGTTTAAAGCTACTTACACTATCATAGATGAAGATATCAATAAATAAACCATTACAATCATCAATTTTATTTTCTAATAGTTTATTTTTTTCAATAATAAAACTATTCCTATCCCTAAATTTCATCGCAGGAATTAATACATTGTATTTATTATTCTTTTCAAAACAGTGATATGTATATTTATTATGATCAAGATACTTATCAATATTATTTAAAAACTTTTGATAATCTTCATAAGTCATCGCAATATCAAAATCATCATCCCAAGGGATGAAACCTTGATGTCTATAAGCACCTAAACAACTACCGCCTTCAAGCCAATAATTAACCCCTATCTTACATAAAAGATCGTGTAAATCCTTCATCATTACAAGTAATCTTTGATGAACATCACTGCAATAGATCTTTTCATCAGGATATTCTTTAATTAAATATTCCATTAGAAAATAATATTTTTATAATTACGTGCAAAAGGAATAACATCACGAATGTTCTGCATACCACTAAGATACATTAAAAAGCGTTCAAAACCAATACCAAATCCAGCATGTTTACAGCCGCCATATCTTCTTAAATCAAGATACCATTCATAGTTTTTAAGATCCATTCCTAGTTCTTTAATACGACTTTCTAATTTATCAATTCTTTCTTCCCTTTGTGAGCCACCTACTAATTCTCCAACTACAGGTACGAGTAAATCACAAGCTGCAACCGTTTTACCATCATCATTTTGACGCATATAAAAAGCCTTAAAATCCTTAGGATAATCAGTAATAAAGACTGGTCCCTTAACTACTTTTTCACATAAATAACGTTCATGTTCACTAGCTAAATCAATTCCCCATGAAACTTTATTTTCAAATTTAACATCCGCCTTAAGTAAGTGCTCAATAGCATCACTATAGGTCATCTTAGCGAAATCTTTTTCTAATACATTATTTAATCTATTGAATAAATCCTTATCAATAAAATCATTAAAGAATTTCATTTCTTCATTAGCATTAAGCATACAATATCTAATACAATACTTAACACAGTCCTCAATTAAGTTCATATTATCTTCTAAATCAGCAAAGGCTATTTCAGGTTCAACCATCCAAAACTCTGCTGCATGTGTTTTAGTGTTAGATTTCTCAGCTCTAAAAGTTGGACCAAAAGTATATACATCTCTAAAAGCTAAAGCAAAGGCTTCAGCATGAAGTTGTCCAGTAGGAGCTAAAAAGCTGGTTTTGTTAAAAAAATCATTATCTGAAAGTTTACCATCATCAAGTTTGGTTGCTACACTAAAAATATTTCCTGCCCCTTCACCATCATTTGAAGTAATAATAGGACTATGTAAATAAATAAAGCCTTGATCTTGGAAAAATTCATGAATCGCCATTGAAAGAACGCTTCTTAAACGAAATAAGGCGGTGAAGGTATTAGTACGCAATCTTAAATGTGGTATTTCTCTTAAATATTCAAAAGAATGTCTTTTCTTTTGTAAAGGATAAGAGGGATCACAAGAGCCAATTAACTCAATTTTAGTAGCTTCAATTTCAAAAGCTTGTTTATTATTAGGAGTTAAAATAAATTTACCTAAAACCTTAATACAAGTTCCAGTAAGGTATTTTTCAATTTCCTTAGTGTTTAGTTTATCATTATAAACAATTTGGACATTCTTAAAATAAGTTCCATCATTTAATTCGATAAAACCAATATGTCCATTAAAACGATTAGTTCTAACCCAACCTTCTAACTCAATGTATTCAATTTGATCAATCGCAATTGAATTAGCATTATTTACTATTTCATATAATTCTCTAACGGTATAAAAATCAAACATATTAACTCCTTATTTTTGATTAGTTTCAAAAACTAATTCTTGTATTTTACTTACAACATCAACATTTTTAAGTTTAACATCATTT
>JAEWGY010000032.1 GCA_023388035.1 Bacillota bacterium
CTAATAACCTTCCCTTTTAAATTTGGTGGACACATTGAATGATGCTTAATTAAACTAGTTTCATCGCATGAAGCAAAAATATCACCTGGATTTAAATAATCATTTTCCTTTACTTTAATTTCAGTATCCCATAATTTTTGATCATCAATCGATTTAATATTAGAAGTTGATTCAATAAATGCTCCCTGCTTTTCTTCTAGGGTTTTAAGCGGTCTTAAAACACCATCAAAAATATTAGTAAGAATCCCAGGTCCTAGTAGTGCACTAAGTAAATCACCAGATCCTTCAACAATATCACCTACCTTAAGTCCTACCGTTGATTCATAAACTTGGATAACCGTTTTTTCATCATTAAGAATAATAACTTCACCCATTAATCGTTTAGATCCTACATAGACCATTTCATTCATCATGAATTCTTTACTTTTAAGTACTGTTACAACAGGACCGTTAATTGAATAGATCTTTGAACTCATAATAAATCTCCTAGCATAAAGTTAGAATAATCCTTAAATCTAGCAATTTCATCTTCATAATGATTATCAAGACTTAGATCATATTCAATTCTTTTTTCTTCATTACGATAAATAAAACCACCTAATTTAATTTTATTATCCTCAATTATTTTATAAGTTGTATTTTGATAGAATTTACCTTCACCTTTTTTAATGTATAATACACCTTCTTTTTCATTAATCGCACTAAGTTTATTACTTAAATAATCTTTATACTTTTCACTTAGGGTAAAATCTAATAATTGTTTATATACAGTAGTGAATAAATCGGAAACAAGCTCTTTACGTTTCTTTAATAAATTATTTTTAATATCTAAGGCTGACTTAGACAAAACACTTGTTTCCTTAGCTTTGATTTCACTAAATTCTTCTTCTAAAAAGATCGTAATCTTTTTTAATAGATGATTTTTATAACTATTAATTTTATTATTATATTCAGTCTTTATTTCATTTTCAATAGTTTCTTTTTCTAGTTCAGCCTGCTGTTTAATATCATCTAAAATAACAGCTAAATATTCATCAGCCATAATTTCCTCCTATATCTTTAAACCGATAGCTTCAGAAATGTATGAATCAATAGTTTCGCCAATTTTAGAATTTAAATGACGATCAGGTATTTCACAAATTAAGGTATCCTTAAGTTCTAATTTATATTTTGAAATAATTTCCGGACAAAGATTAGCAATCTTAGTAGTAACTAAAATAATCGCAATTTCCTTATCATTAATTAATTCTTTAAGTTTTTCAATAACTTCTTCCCTTTCATGAACTACCACCGATTCAATTCCTGCAAGTCTTAAACCAACTAGTGTATCGGTATTATCGCTTATACAAAAAGCCTTCATAAAACTCCTTATAATTTATTGATAATTAAGATAGAAATTAATAAACCGTAAATCGCAACCCCTTCACCAAGCACGACGAAGATCATTGCTTTACCGAAGTTTTCAGAATTTTCACTAATTGCTCCAATCGCACTAGAAGCTGCACTAGATACTGCAATACCAGCTCCTAAAGAAGAGAATGAAGTAGACATTGCTGCAGCAATAAAACCTAAACCTTGAGCTAGTGTACCAGCTAATTCACTTGATTCACTAGCTGCATAAGCCTTAGATGCAGCAGTTAATAATAAAATTGTAAAAACACCAACAAAAACTGAAATTTGACTGATTAAACGTCTTTTAAAACTTTGTTTACTTAAACCCTTCTTAAATACAAAATATAAAGGCATAATAATCAAAGCAACAGCAATTAAAGGTAATAAAATTTCAAATAGATTTAACATAATAATTCTCCTTATAAGTGTAAATATTCAAATTTTTTACCGCCACCTTCATAGTAGCGTGAAAACATTTCATAATATTCTAATCTTAATGTTTGGATTCCAACAACTAAGCCTTCTAAAGCAATAACAAAGATATTTCCTAGTATTAAAACTAAAATTCCACTAGCACCACCAAACATTTCACTAAGTGTTACAACCACTAACATCATTCCTGCATGAGACAGTACAAATCCTCCAACTCTTAAAAAAGAAATAGTATTTGATAGGAATGATAATAATACTTCAAAAACCTCAAAGAAAGATACTAAAATATAATTTCCCCAACCTTCCTTCGGTTTTAAATCCTTACCACTATATAAATGAATAAGAGGATCTTTAAAGAAGATTACTAACACTGCAATGATAATAATTGTAAGTAAAATAATTAATGATAATGAATTTAATGAAGCACTTAACATTAAAAACATTGCACAGATAGCACAGATATAAAGACTTATACCTGGTAATCCATTGACTCCGAATAATATTTCCGCAAATTGTTTACGTTTGAAATTACGATAAATATTTAAAATCATTGACATGATGATTAGAGCCATTCCAATATATAAGGTTGCCATTAGTAAGGTAGAAGTAAAATCAGGATCCATTACATGAATTAATTTACCTCTGATATTAAATAATGATTCATGTATCGGACCTAATATTTCCTCATTCCCAAAGACTGATCCATATAAGAAACCAAAAAACATCGAAGTGATACCAATTCTTGAAATGATACCAAATAATTCATTTTTCTTTTTATGTTGTAAATAAATTCCCACAAGGAATAAAATCAATCCTTGACCTAAATCACCAAACATAATACCGAATAAGAGTGAATAAGTGATACCTAAAATAATAGTTGGATCAAAATCATAATAATTCGGTAAAGAATGCATTTTAACAAATAATTCAAAGGGTTTAAAGAACCAATTATTACGTAATAATGTAGGCGGTGTTAGATCTTTTCTTTGACTTGGATCCTTAATTCTAAAATCCACATCTAAACCCTTAAAACAAGCCTTAAAGTCTTCAACCTTATCTTCCGGTACAAAACCACTTAAGATATATTTATCATCAAGTACCGCAACATATTCATATAAGGATCTAATTTTATTATTAAGATTACAATATGCATAAATATCTCTTAAACGTTCTTTATAATCTTCAATTACTTTATGAACATCAATATTAGGGATATTAATCTCTTCAAAATATAATGAATCTAATAATTTAAGAATTTCACTCACTGTATCCTTAGAACATACATAGCAAATCCAATAATAGTTACGATTAGAATGTAAAATTGCAGTATCGAATTTCATTCTACTTGTTAAATGTAATTTACGATAACTATCAATTGAAATACGACCAAAACCAAAATGTACATATCTAGTTTTATGCAGTTTTTCAAAATCGTAAGCTGATAATGCTTTTAAGGCCTTACGATCATCATCAGTTAAACTGATGTCCTCATCACTTAGTGATAAATTAACCTTGGCTGAAAATTCTTCAATAAATTCTTCAATCTCTTTAATACTATAGGCCTTATCACTAAGCTTTTTACCAGCCGGATTTAAACCGATACTATTCGCAAGATTCGATAAATCACTGAGAAAATTCGCAAAGGGATTATCACCTGTAAAAACTACTCCTTCGTTAGCATCATTGACGATATTAGCAGCTAATTCAGGAACTAATAATTCATTATTAAGAGCTTTTAATAACATATCTTCAAGATGTTCACGATCAGAGCGGGTAGAAATAAATTTCATTTTTACTATCGCCACAGATACCTCCTATATAATTAATAACTTTCTGATCTTATCTGGACTAAGACCATATCTTACACCTTCAATAATATCGATAATATTTTGTACTTCTGTTTTAGATAAAAGATTATAAACTACTAAAGCAATATCCTTATCACTAGTGAAAAAGATCTTTGATTTATTATAGTTATATAAAATAGTATCTATTACTACCTCAATAGGATCGTCTTTGTAACTATTAAAATCAAAATAGTGAGCATAGGCAGATTCTTTGAGTTTTTCAATTACGAATTCAGGATTATCACGATTGATAATTTCTGTAAAATCCTTCTTTCGTAAAAAATGAAAGGTTGGATTAATAGTTTCTTTAAGAATATTAGCACTAACTTTAAAATATTTTTTAAGTCGATAAAGATGACTAAGAGCATGTAGCTCCATTTGAATATGAAAGATGCTCTTTAAATCTTCCTTTTTCTTTGATTTAAAATTCTTTTCTAATTCAGCTAAAACTATTTCATAATAGTGATTATATAATTCGTGAGAAAAACTAGTTAAATTTAGCTCATCGATCGCAACATTACGATATTTACATAATTCTTTATAATAAACACTACGCTTAGCCTCATTACAAAGAGAATTCATATTATCAACAGCAGTGATCTTTTTAAGATCAAAAGGTAGATGAGATTCAATCATGATCGGCAAGGAACTAATAACTGAATAACGATCACCGCTATAAAAAGATCTAACAACATCAAAGATGATATCAAGTTCACTCGCAAGTGTCACCAGCTTAAAACTATAGTCATTTACATCTAAGCTATACTTTAAAACCGTCGACAAACGATGCAATAAATCATTACGAATTAAATTCTCTAATTGACCTCTACGAATCGTCTTTTCATTAATTCCAATAAGACAATTCTTAAAGTATGATTCTGATTTTAAATAAAGTACTATATCTGATAAATGTTTTTTATTTAATAAAGTTTCATAATCACGTAAGCTTAATCGTTTACCAAAAAGAGCTTTAATTTTAGTTGTAACAACATTATCTCTTGCATTAAGCATCTAAAATATTATTGTATATCTCCTTTAACCATGCATCCTTGTGAGTGTTATAATATTCCTCGATTTTAATCATATTGTCTTTAATAAGCTTAGCTACATTATCTGCATCTTCATTTATCAACTTATTCATTTCTGCTTTTCTTTTAGCTAATTTAGCCTTAGCTTCATCCCAAAGTTCTTTTTCCAACTCTTCTTTCTTTTTCTCAATTTGAGTAATCACTTCTTTCTTTTTTGAATGAACACTTACAACTTCATTAAAGCATTTTTCATCAAAGTCAATAATATCTTTTATATTACTCGCTTCCATATCCCCTCCACTTAAAATATTATACTCCTATTATCATAAAATGTTAAATTTTTTCATAATTTTAAAAATTAAAATATTATCTTTTTATTTTTTCTAAAATTATTAATAATAATTACAAAAGTAATACATAAAATAATTCATCATTTCCTTATTTACTCATCAATCATTTATAATATAATTTAATTATATAATTATAATATTCTTCTCATATTAAACGGAGGATAATCGATGAACAAACTAAATCAATTACTTAATAAAATATGTCCTGATGGTGTGGAGTATTTGAAACTAGAAGATATATTTAACACAAAAAACGGCTATACACCATCAAAAGCTAAAAAAGAATACTGGGAAGATGGTACTATTCCATGGTTTAGGATGGAAGATATAAGAAAAAATGGAAATATATTATCCCAATC
>JAEWGY010000039.1 GCA_023388035.1 Bacillota bacterium
GTAAAAACATCGCACGAATCATTTTTTCACTAACTGGTGGATTTTCTTTTAATTGCTTAGTAAAGACATGACGAGCAATAAAATAACCTGCTACTAAACCAATTAATAAACCTAAGATAATCCAAAGAAATTGACTCCAAAAAATTGATTGCATAATAACTCCTTGTTAAAATAAAGCCTAAGGCGATTAATTCCCTGGATCTCCCAGGTGGGTGTTCTATATCCTAACCATCAGGATCCCTATAAAATAGTCATTCAACACAAGTTAGTCCTCAAACTCCCGAAATTAATGTGTTGGAAATTTATACAATCCTTAGGCAACAATAATATACTATATTTTAGCTGAAAAATAAAGATTTATGGTTTAATAAGTATCGATAATTCATTTAATTGATCATCACTAACTAAACTTGGTGCCTTAGACATTAAATCATATGCACTAGCAGTTTTTGGAAAGGCAACGACATCTTTAATATTTTCAGTATCACTTAAAATCATAATTAATCTTTCAAGTCCAATACCAACACCGCCGTGTGGTGGTGTACCATATTTAAAAGCTTCAAGGAAGAAACCGAATTTACTTTGTGCTTCTTCTTCACTTAATCCTAAGGCTTTAAAGACCTTTGCTTGAATATTTTGATCATGAATTCTAATTGATCCTGATAATAATTCATAGCCATTTAAAACTAAATCATAGGCTCTAGAATAGCAATTAGCCTTATCATCAAGTAATTTATCTAAATCCTCTAATTTAGGACTAGTAAATGGATGATGTGCAGCTACATAGCGATTTTCACTTTCACTATATTCAAACATAGGAAAATCGGTTATCCAAACAAACTCATAGCTATCTTTATTAATTAAATTAAAATCAGCTGCTAGTTTATTTCTTAACGCTCCTAAAGCTTGATTTGCGACTTTTTCCTTATCACTGATAATTAAAAGTAAATCATTATCGCTTAAAGCTAATTCAGTCTTTAATAGTGTCTTTTCATGATCACTTAAGAGCTTAGCAATGCTGCCACTAAATTCACCCTCTAGATACTTTAGATTAGCGATGTTTTTAGCGCCATAAATGCGTACAAATTCAATATATTTATCAAGTTCTTTACGTGACACTTCTTTTGCTTTATTTATTTTAATTGCTTTAATAACGCCCTTATCATTAAGTGTATCTTTAAAGAAACTGATCTGCGTATTCATAAAAATAGTACTTAAATCGATAAGTTTTAAATCAAATCTTAAATCAGGTTTATCACTACCATAATATTTCATTGCATCATTATAACTAATGCGTCTAAATTTACTTAATTCGATATTTTTAAGTTTTAAGAAAATATCACTCATTAATGATTCTACCTGATTAAAAATCATTTCTTCATCACAAAAAGACATTTCAATATCAACTTGTGTAAACTCTGGTTGGCGATCAGCTCTTAAATCTTCATCCCTAAAACATCTAGCAATTTGGAAGTAGCGATCAATACCACCAATCATTAAAAGTTGTTTGAAAATTTGTGGTGATTGTGGTAAGGCGTAAAAATTACCTTTATAAATTCTTGATGGAACTAAATAATCCCTAGCTCCCTCTGGTGTTGATTTAGCTAAAATCGGTGTTTCAACCTCAATGAAATCATTTTGATGTAGATTATTTCTAATAATTTGACAAAGTTTATCTCTTAAAACTAAGCGATCCTTAATAGGATTTCTTCTAATATCTAAATAACGATACTTTAATCTTAACTCTTCTAGGGCATCAGTTTCATCTTGAATTAGTAAAGGAGGAGTAAGCGCAGTATTGATAATTTCAACCTCACTAACCTTCACTTCAATCTCACCAGTTTTAAGTTTAGGATTAGGACTTTGTTTAAGTACAACTTCACCCTTAATACCTAATACATATTCATTACGAACATCTTTAATTTGTTCGATAAACTCTTCACCAAAGACTAGCTGTGTTATCCCATAGCGATCACGTAAATCGATAAAAACAATACTACCTAAATTACGTCTTTTAGCTACCCAACCAACTAAAATAACTTTATCACCGACATTCTCTTTTCTTAACTCATCATTCTTATGTGTTCTAACTAGCATATTCCTCCTTAATGATGGTGATGATGATGATCATCACCATTTAATTCAGCATCAAGTACCTTAATTAACTCTTCTTCTTTTATTTTAAATTGTTTTTGACTTTCAATAATCTTAAGACTGATTAAACCTTCTTTTAATTCATCATCACCCATAATGATTACAGCCTTAGCCTTCTTACGTTCAACAGTTTTGAATTGGGCTTTTAATTTACGATCAAAGAAATTAATATCCACCTTATAGCCACTATTTCTAAGGAAGCTAGCTAAACTTAGGATATATGGATTAGACTTAGTCATATCAATGATATAAATATCTAATTCATCTTCATAATCAAATTCAATATTTAAAGCCTTAGCTAGAATCGCAATTCGCTCAAGACCCATCGCAAAACCCATTCCAGATAAATTAGGACCACCTAATTCACTTACAAGATTATCATAACGACCACCTGCAAAAAGGGTTGCTTGAGCGCCGCTTTCCTTATTTGTACTTACAACTTCAAAAACAGTATCAGTATAATAATCTAAGCCTCTTACTAATTTTTCATCAATTTCATAAGGTATTTCTAAAGCGTCTAAGTAAGATAAAACCTTATTAAAATATTCTTTAGCATCTACACTTAATGATTCACCAATCTTTGGTGCCATTTTAACACAATCCTTATCCTTATCAATCTTACAATCAAGGATTCTTAAAGGATTGGTTTCATAGCGTTTCTGACAATCTTCACATAGCTTATCAAGATGATCTTTAAAATGTTCCTTTAATCTTTTCTCATAATTTTTACGAGACTCAAAATCACCTAGACTATTAACTAAAATCTTAATATCACTTAATCCTAAGAAATTAAGAAAGTAATAACCTAAAGCTATACATTCAGCATCAATTAAGGGTGATTTTTCACTGATAATTTCAACTCCTAATTGATTAAATTCACGATATCTTCCTTTTTGGGGTCTTTCCTTTCTAAACATTTTACCAGCATAAAATAATTTTAATGGTAAATCACTAGTGTATAGCTTATTTTCAACAACTGCTCTTATTACCCCAGCTGTCCCTTCCGGTCTTAAGGCAAAGCGATCATTATCAAAGATATACATTTCCTTATTAACCATATCAGAACTATCATTTTCCCTTTTAAAAACATTAACATTTTCAAAAATAGGACAAATGATTTCTTTAAAGCCATAATTAGCACATTGTAATTTAAAAAGATCAATAATATATTGAAGATAATTTAATTCTTCATAATATACATCATTAGTACCCTTAGGTTTTTGAAAATTTGACATATTCCTCCTATTTACGATAAACTCGTTCTACATCAATAACATTACTAACCTTTTTAAGATTACTTATAATTGAATTTAAATGGTCAGTGTCATCAATAACGATTTGCATTTTAGTAGTAACACTTAATTCTTTTTTGTTAACTGAAGAATTAACATTAATTAAGCTTGCTTTTTGTTGTGAAATAATATTAATAAGATCAGATAATAAGAAATTACGATCTCTTGAAAAAATCCTAATTGCTACTTCATATTTAATATTAGGATCCTTAAAATGATCCCAAGTGACTGAAATTAAACGCTTGTCAAGTTCTTTTAATTTAGGACAATTCTTAAGATGAACCTTAATTCCCATCCCTTTGGAAACATAGCCAATTATATCATCACCATAAATAGGATTACAACAACTAGCCATGCCAATTTTAAGACCCGGAAGACCATCAACACTAATACCTGTTTTAGAAATAGCTTTCTTTCTTCGATTGCGGGCCTTTTCAATCATGATATCAATGCCCTTTAATTTATTCTCTTCAGTATTCTTTTTAGTTTTAAGCAATCTGTCAATAACATCAATTAAACTTATCTTACGATTGTATATTGCATACATAAAATCAACATAACCTGAACACTGAAAACTAGCAGCGCATTCCTCTATTTTTTCTTTTTTAAGATATTCATTTAAATCTAAATTGCGTTTTCTTAGTTCTTCCTTAAGCATCTGCTCACCGGTTTTATAATTCTCTTGCTTATGTTCTAAGTCCTTGCGACTAAGATAGGCTTTAATTCTATTTTTAGCATTATTAGTTTTACATATCTTAAGCCAATCTTCACTTGGTTTAGATTTCTTATCAACTATCATTTCTACTACATCGCCAGTCTTTAAAATAGTATTTAAAGGAACTAATAATCCATTTATCTTAGCACCGACGGTCTGATGACCAACTTCCGTATGAATACGATAAGCAAAATCTAAGGGTATCGAGCCACTGGGTAAATCAATAACTCTTCCTTTAGGTGTTAAGACATAGACATTCGCATTAAAGATATCATTCGCAACGGTATCCATATAATCAGTTGGATTATCACTAGAACTATCTTCAAAAGCCTTTAGCCATTTAAGTTCTTTTTTAATTTGATTTTGATCAAATTTCTTATCTTCCTTATAGGACCAGTGTGCTGCAACCCCTTTTTCAGCTATACGATTCATTTCTTCAGTTCTAATTTGAACTTCAAAGATTCTACCCTCTTCCGCTACAATGGTTGTATGCAAGGACTGATAAAGATTCATTTTTGGCATCGCAATATAATCTTTAAGTCGTCCTGGAATAGGTTTATAGCGATCATGAATATAACCTAAGATTTCATAACAATTAAGTTTTGACTTCGTTATTATTCTAATCGCTAGTAAATCTAATATTTCTTCAAAATGCTTATTTTTCGTCAGCATCTTTTTATGGATTGAATAAAAATGTTTAGATCTGCCAAAGATTTTAAAACTAATTTGATGCTTATCTAAAATTAAGGATATCTCATCAATCATATCCTTTATTTGTTTTTCTCTTTCTGATTTTTTAATTTCAACCAGTCTTGCGATATTTTTATATTCTTCTGGGTTTAAATAGGAAAAAGCTAGATCTTCTAGTTCATTCTTAATTGAAGCAATACCTAAACGATGAGCAATAGATGCATAAACTTCAAGCGTTTCCTTAGCGATTCTTAACTGTTTATCAGGACTCATATGTCTTAAGGTACGCATATTATGCAAGCGATCGACTAATTTTACTAAGATAACTCTTATATCTTTAGCCATCGCAATAAAGATTTTACGATGATTAGCTGCTTGATATTCTTTTTCATCTTTAAAATCTTGATTTAACTTACCAATCTTAGTAACTGCTTCAACTAAATTATAAATTTCTTCATCGAATAATTCGATAAATTCTTCTTTACTTACATTTTGATCTTCAATTACATCATGTAATAAACCAGCACAGATCGTTTTGGTTTCTACTCTTAACTTAGCTAATTCATAAGCTACTGCAATTAGATGATTAATATAGGGTTCACCAGAATTTCTAAATTGTTTCGCATGCTTAAAAGAGGCAAAATCATATGCCTTAGAAATTAAATCTAAATCCGCTTCATTTTTAATATATTCATTAATAGAAGTGAATAATTCTTCCTTGCTGATTATGCGTTCTTTATTTTGCATTATCTATATTATAATACAAAGATCAATATTTCATAAGGGTAAAAATATTATAATCCTTTAGTTTTTCTCTACCTTTAAGCTCTAATAATTCAATCAAGAAGGCTAATCCGACAACTTCCCCACCTAATTTTTCAACCAGTTTAATACTTGCCTCTACCGTACCACCAGTTGCGAGTAAATCATCAATAATAAGGACCTTATCACCTTTTTTAATTGCATCTGCATGAATATGTAATTCATTAGAACCATATTCTAAATCATAGCTATAAGATATTGTTTCTCTAGGTAGTTTATTTGGTTTTCTTACCGGCACAAAGCCAATTCCTAGATTATAAGCAACTGGGCAACCAAAAATAAATCCTCTTGACTCGGGACCTACAATAAGATTGGCCTTTACTTTTCTAGCAAAATCAATAAATTCATCATTAGCCTTTTTAAATACTGCTCCATCATTA
>JAEWGY010000099.1 GCA_023388035.1 Bacillota bacterium
ATAAGGATGTCGTGATTGTTGAAGATATAGTTGATACTGGTTATACCTTAGAAAAACTTATCAGCATTCTTAAATCTAAGGGTGCACGTAGTGTTAAAGTTGTAACTTTACTAAATAAACAGGAAAGACGAATTGTTGATGTTAAGGCTGATTATGTCGCTTTTGAAATTCCTAATGAATTTGTGATCGGTTTTGGTCTTGATTATTATGATCAATTAAGACAGTTACCATATGTTGCAGTACTTAAAAAAGAATATTATGAAAAACAGTAAAAAGGAGGTTAAATGAAAAAAAGAAAGATATTATTTCTACCATATTTATTAGTAATTATATTTATTATTATTTCATTTTGGCTCAATAATCCTTTAGGTAATTATAATCAAAATTTAAATAGTGAAGGATTTAAAAAGCTAATTCAAAGTAATGAAATTAAAAGTGTAGAATTTTCGATCTCAAGAAATATTATTACCTTAAAAGGTGTTAGTGTTAAAGATAAAAAACAAAGCAATTTCCAATATGTTTTACCTAATACAGAATCAAATATTAAGGAACTAACTACTATTTTTGGTAAGCAAAATATAGTTTATACCAGTAGGGATGCTGAGGCTAGAAATCCTTTTCTAGATCTATTAGTATCACTCTTACCAATGGCCTTATTTATCGGTGTTGGTTATATGATTTTAAGAAGTATTAATATCTCTGGTGGTAATAAACAAGTGATGGATTTCACTAAATCACGTGCTAATCAAGAAAAGAATATTAAAGTGCGTTTTAGTGATGTCGCTGGCTGTGATGAAGAAAAAGAAGAAATGCAGGAGATTATTGAATATCTTAGAGCTCCTCAAAAATTTGAAAAAATGGGTGCTAGGGTTCCTAAAGGTGTCATCCTATTCGGACATCCTGGTACCGGTAAAACCTTACTAGCAAAAGCGGTTGCTGGAGAAGCTAAGGTGCCTTTCTATAGCGTATCAGGCTCTGATTTTATGGAACTTTTCGTCGGAGTTGGTGCTAGTCGTGTTCGTGATATGTTTAAGGTAGCGAAAAATCATGCACCATCAGTTATCTTTATTGATGAAATTGATGCGGTAGGTAGACAAAGAGGAGCTGGTCTTGGTGGTGGTCATGATGAGCGTGAACAAACACTTAACCAATTATTAGTTGAAATGGATGGTATTGGTGATAATAGTGGTATCGTTATTATTGCAGCAACTAATAGACCGGATATTCTAGATTCAGCCTTATTAAGACCAGGACGTTTTGATCGTCATATTACGGTATCACTTCCTGATATTAAAGCCCGTGAAGCGATTTTAAAAGTTCATGCTAGAAATAAAAAAATAGGTGAAAGTGTTGATCTTAATGCACTTGCAAAGCGTACCCCATCATTTAGTGGTGCTGATTTAGAAAATGTTTTAAATGAAGCAGCTATTTTAGCGGTAAGAGATAAGGAAGATATCATTAGAACTAAGCATATTGATGAGGCTATTGATAGAGTTATGATGGGTCCTGCTAAGAAATCAAAACAATATGATGAATATACTAAGAAATTAGTAGCTTATCATGAAGCTGGACATGCAATTGTAGGTCTTAATCAAGAACATGGAACAATTGTTCAAAAAGTTACGATTATCCCAAGAGGAAGTGCTGGTGGCTATAATTTAATGACTCCTAAAAAGGAAAGAATTTTAAATACTAAAAATGATTTAATCGAAGAAATAACTTGTTTTATGGGTGGTAGATGCGCTGAAGAGATTTTCTTTGATGATATCACTACTGGTGCATCTAATGATATTGAACGAGCAACTAATATTGCAAGAGATATGGTTACCCTTTATGGTATGTCAGAACTTGGTCCTATTCAATACGATCATGGTGTAGGTAATGTTTTCTTAGGTAGGGACTATAATCAATCTTCTAGAGTTTCAGGACAGGTTGCTTTTGAAATCGATCAAGAGGTAAGAAAAATCATTGATAGTGCCTATAATAAAGCTAAGAATATTATTCTTGATAAAAAAGCTGAATTAGTTAGAATTGCTGAAGCCTTAATTCAAGTAGAAACCTTAACTGGTGAAGAAATTAATTTAATTTATGAAGATAAGGCAGAAATCATTGATGGTAAATTAGTAAATAAAGCAGAAATAAAAGATGAGTAATCATCTTTTTTCTTTATATTAGCTAATTATTTTAAATTATGTTAAGATATAATTATGAAAAATTCGCTCATGAGTAAAATAATTATTTTTATTTCTGCCTTAGTTATTGTTTTTTGTATGTTTATGATTTATAAGATTATTAATAAAAATACAAATAACACTAATAATACAGTAATTAAAATTGATAATATTAAAAAAGAAAACGAAAATAGTGATATTCCCAAAAGTGATGTATTATTAAGTTTAATTTCTTATGAATTATATGAAATAAATGAATTAGACGTAAGATTTATAATTGCAAATATTAATTTTAGTAGTGACAAAGCAATTAATTTTAATTTAGAAGATTTAGTTTATTCTAATAATAAAAGCGCAAAAGATAATCTTAAGTTTGTTGAAAATTTAGAAAAGAATTATTATTTTCTAGCAAATAAGAATGTGGTCTTTAATATAAATAGTGATAATAATCATTATAAAGCGAATGTCCTTTTCATTTTAAATAAAGATGATAAGAGCTTTAATGTAACTTATAAAGATCAAAAGATTGCCTTTGATTTAAATAAGGATAAGGCTGATGCTAGATTTTTAAAACGTGATTTAAGTGAAGATAAAATCTTAAGTGATAAGCAAAATTATGAATTAATCGTTTCTAAGTCATATGATCTTGGTCAAGGTTTTTTAACTAAAGACGGTTTAGAATATAATCTTAGTTCACAGCTTAAATTAAAAGTCTTCCTAGTTGAAGTTAAAGCACTTGCTAATTTTGATATTAAAGTGGAAGAAGCTTGGATTGAAATTAATGGCTTAAAATATCATGCCTTAGATGAAACATATATGTCAGAAAAATTTACTAATATTATTAGCCGTAACATCAAACAGCAAGAAAATGGTGCTTTATTTTTTGAATTAGAAAAAGATCATAAGGAAAGTAAAGTGGATTTATTTATTAAATTAGGAGGTTTAGATGAACCTATTAAGACACAAGTTAATTTTTAAACTTTTGATACTTAGCGTACTTACGCTAAGTTTATTCACTATTAATAAGTCAGATCTTAAAGCCTGTGCTAGTTTTTTAGTTTCTGAAATAATGAATGATGGATCACTAAAGCAAGTAGCATGTTTTGATGATTTTAATAGTGCTAAAAATAAGATGAAAGAAAATTGGGATTATGTAATTACAAATCCAAGTAGTGCATCACCAAGTAAAATCATCGCCATGAATAATGGTGTAGCCTATACTTATGGTGGCCGTAATAATAGTGAAACCGTAAATATTTATTTTCATCCTTATAAAAATTACAATTATCCTAATGCTAAATCTACTTACGTTTCTAATTATCAAGAATTACATTATTTTGATACTCTCAGTTTTAATAATGGACACGGCGAAGTTTATGTTAATTTAAACGATTTTAATGGCTATGTTGATATTTATGAAATTGATTTAGTACCTACTAAGTATCTAGTTAATGATTTACCTATTATGCTTGGTGGTAAAAATATTCTAGAACCTTATGAAACACCATATAGTATTAAACCTTTTAGAAATTATTTTACCGTTGAAAAAAATGGTAATTATGAGGATTTAGTTTATAACTATAGTTCTGGTTATACCACAAATAAAGATAGAATTCCTAATCTTTATTCATATCATATAGCACCAGCTCCTTCTTTTATGAAAGAGGGAGTGAAATATTATAGTTATAATGGTTATGATTTTTATGAAGATCCTTATTTCCAATTTAAGGTAGGTACTTATTATAGCTATTATCAATTTTTACCAGCCAGAAGTAAGACTAATATCAAAGAAGAGACCTTTAATAAAATCTTGCGTAGTGATAATTCTAAATTAAAGGATACCGGTTCTATTTTCTTAAAATATCAAGAACTATATGGTATTAATGCAGCCTTAGTATATGGTATTGGTATTAATGAATCAAATTTTGGAGAATCAGGTTATGCCCGTTTAAGAAATAATCTTTTTGGTATCAATGCTGTTGATAGTGATCCTGATAAAGCTAGTGTTTATTCAAGTGTTGAGGAAAGTATTAAACAGATGTTTTGGTATACCATGGAGTCATATAGCGATTGGAAGGATAGCCGTTTTTATGGAAATCACTTAGGTAATAAGGGAAGTGGCTTTAATGTATCATACGCTTCAGATCCTTATTGGGGAATGAAGGCAGCTAGTTTCTATTATCGTCTTGATAAATTAGATAATAATGATAATGGTAATTTAAGTGATTTTAATAATTATGAACTTAAATTAATTAATACCTTTGATATTCCAATTAGAAAAGAAGCAAGTGATAATGCGGCTATTTATTATAATTCACGATTTGGTCCAGATTATCAACAGAATTTCATGGTAATTAAATTAGCTGATGATCTTAATAACTATTCAAAAATTCAATTACCTAATCCCGTTGTAGCAAAGGAAGCTAAGTTTGTTTGGGACATTAATGAAAATCTGCATTATGAC
Organism: Bacillota bacterium; assembly: GCA_023388035.1. Taxonomy (GTDB): domain Bacteria; phylum Bacillota_I; class Bacilli_A; order Erysipelotrichales; family Erysipelotrichaceae; genus RGIG5681. The sequence goes on from JAEWGY010000099.1 coordinate 4,636, forward strand.
TTTAATCAGTCAGTTGGTTATATTAAAAATGAATATCTTTCTAACGTAAATTATTTAGATCGTACTAATAATAATGAGACTAATGAATTTAATTATAAGATAAATAAAATCCAGCTTGAAAATGAAAACTTGTCAGTGGATGGTTATGCCTATTATACTAATTTAAATTTAAAAGCTAGTGATGTTAAAATGCAGTTAATATTAGAAAGTGATGATAAGACTGTTAAATTCAATCTTGATCCAAGTTTTATTGGTACTATGATGGTACTAAATGAAGAAGTTGATATAAGTGATCTAAACACTAGTGAGTATGAAATTAAATTAAGTATTGAATTTGTGAATTATCCATATTTGAATAAGCTTTTAAATATAAATACCAATAATATTAGTAATGATTTTAATTCCGCTAATAAACTATATCACTTTAGTCATAGTGATGATAAGTTAAAACTTGAAATCAGAAATAAAGCTAATACTCAGATACTTAATAGAGCAATCTTAAATGAATTTAAATTTGCTGATAATATTCTTACAATTGATGGTCTAGCCTTCTTTAGCGGTGTTAACTTTAATAATGATGATCGTATTAGCCATCACTTAGTGCTTAAAGATTTAGTAAGTAATGAGCTTATTGAATATCCATTAAATAGTTATGAGCGTAAACTTAACTTATATGATGGTTTTAACTATAGTAAAATCGCTTATCAAGGAAATATTGATTTAGGTAATCTTAACCCTTCGCAGTACGAATTATATATTAAAGTTAGTCATAATGATGTAGAGCGTATGATTAATTTAAGAAGTAATGATGCAAGTCTAATTAACATTGATGATAACATTAACAATATTAGATTTAGAGCCTTTACTTCTTTAATGAAGTTTAATCAAGTATTCATTAATTATCTAAATGATGAGTATGATTATAGTAAGATCAATAAGCCTAGTTATCGTGATTCACTAGTGAATTTAAATCAACTTAATTATGATAATAAACGTTTAACTTTAGATGGTTTTGGTTTAATTTATTATAGTAATTTTAGTAATAATTCAAATATTAAATATAATCTAATATTTATAAATAAAGAAGGTAAAACGATTACTAAGGATCTTAAGCAATATAAATGCATCAGCGATTATACCAGCATCCTTAAAAGTAAATACGATATGAATAATGCTTGTTTTAAAGGTGAAGTCGATCTTAGCGATTTAGACAGCAATAATTATAAATTGTATTTAGGAATAACTAATGATATTTATCATGATTTAATACCTTTGACAAATTTTGCGAAAACAAAGCTAGCAAATGATAATAAGTATCATTTTAGTACCAATGAAAACACCTTCCAATTGGTTTTAGAGGTTAAATAATGAAAATTGATTTAAATTATTTAAAAGAAAAAAAGAAAATCTTAATTCCAGCTATTATTATTTTAATAGTATCATTACTAGCGATAGTTTATATTAGTCTTAGTCTTAATCTTAAGAAATTACAAATTATTGATTTTAAGGATAAAACCAAGATTGATGTAATGCAATGGGTTGAAATTAATCGTAAATATGCCAAACAAATTGAAGTTATTGATGAGTATAGTGAAGATGTTAAAGAGGGCTTTGTAATTTCACAATCTATTAAAAATGGTGATTATTTAGATAAGAATCAAAAATTAATAATTAAAATTTCTAAGGGCTTTGATCCTAATTTAGAATTTGATTTACCTACTGAATTACTAAAATCATCAAAACTAATAATTGAGAAATGGTTTAGCGAAAGACATTTTAAAAATATTGAATATAAATATGAAAGTAATGATAAGGTAGAAAAGAATTTCGTGATCTCATTATCAAAGACTGGTAAAATTAAAAGATCAGATAAGATTATTGTAAGAGTATCTGATGGTAATACTTCGAATAATGATGAAGTTGTATTACCTGATTTTACTAAATTCAGCTATCGTAATATGTTAATATGGCTTGAAAATAATGATTTAGAATTAAATCGTTCATTTATCGAGCAAAGTGGTAAAAAGCGTTATGAAATCATTTCTCAAAAGCCAGAAGCAGGATCTAAGGTTAAAAAAGGATCAACCGTAAGTGTTAAATTAGCTGAAGGTACTATTTACCATCTTAAAAGCTTAGTTGGTTTAAATGTTGATGAGGTAAAGAAATATCTAGCTGATTATAATTTAGAAGTTGAGTATATCAGTGAATTTAATGATGCTAGGAAGGGTAGTGTATTTAAAATTAATCCTAATCAAAGTCGTTTCTTTGAAGGAGATGAGCTTAGTATTTATATCTCTAAAGGCTCTAATAAAATTAGTTTAAGTAGTTTTGATTTTATTGCTAAAAGTGAAAGTGATTTATTAAATTTCATTGATAAATTAAATAAGGAACATAATTATAATTTAAAAGTTACAAAAGCTAATAGTGAATATTCTAATACCATAAATAAGAATTTGATTATCAAACATAGTAAACCTAATATCATTGGTGATATCATTAATTACACCTTAAGTTTAGGAAATTTCAAAAATGAAATAAGTGCTGATAGTTTTAATTCTAAGACTATTAATCAAATCAATAGTGAATTAACAGATTATCGTTTTAAGAATTCAGGAATCGCTGCCAATGTTAAATATGTTAGTGGTGAAAAGAATGCTGCTAAAGTTAATACAAGCTATGATTGTAATTATCGTGAAGATGTTTTAGAATGTAAATTTTATCAAGATGTAGATAAATCTTATACTTTAGAAAATTTTAATTCAAATCCTTGTGGTGAAGCTAATGTTTGCGTTTATGAGGCAAAAAATAATGATAATTATAATTTAAGACTAAATATAATTATTACTGAAGTTGAGAGTGAATTAGCTAAGGGCACTATTGTTTCGATGAGTCCTAATGCTGGTAGTGTAGTGCATGATAATGAAACGATTAATCTTAGCATTTCCAAAGGACCAAGAGCAAAATTAAATTTTGATTTAACCACCATGATCTTAATAGCTAATGAGAATCTTGCAAAACCTGATGATAGCTATGAAAAAAGATTAGAAAGCTATAATATTAATAAAAATAAAATAATTAGTACGCTAAATAATTTAGGATTTACTAATATTAATGTAAGTAGTAAGGAAAGTAGTGCACATCTGCCTGGCTCAATTATTAGTGAAGATTCATCATCAAGTGGTGAATATAATTATAATGATGAAATTAAGGTAGTAATATCAATAGGGGTGTAACTTTTAAAAAAAGATCAAATATGTTATAATCTTTAAAACAAGACTGTCTAAAAGACAGTCTTTATTTCATAGTATGGAGGTAATGTGTCAATACTTAAAAGATTATTTACGATTGAAGGAATTTTAAAAAATAAAGAAATAAAAGGTAAATTACCCAGTGGTAAAAAAATTTTTAAAGAAACTTTTGATGCGGCTTGGCCAAGCACTGTTGAGTCTGTATTTATTGCTTTAATGAGTTCAGTTGACATCATTATGGTTGGTAGTTTAGGGGCAATTGCTGTATCATCAATAGCAATTTGTACTAATCCAAGATTCATTATTCTAGCTCCAACCTTAGCCTTAAATACTACCGTTGTTGTTTTGATTGCGCGAAGAAAAGGTGAGAATAATAAAAAAGCTGCTAACGATTATCTATTAATGACAGTGATTTTATCTACTATCATTTCTTTTATAATGTGCTTTATTGGTTATCTTTTTGCAGAACCCTTTCTAAAATTTGCTGGTGCTAAGACAGATTATTTACCTGAAGCACTTAGATATTTTAAAATGATGCTTATCGGTCAGTTTTTTGCTAGTGTGGGTCTTACAATGACCTCAGCTCAAAGAGCGGTAGGTAAAACTAAAATTTCTTTAATAACTAATTCTAGCGCTAATATTTTAAATATTATTTTTAATTTTTTATTAATACATGGTTATTTTGGTTTTCCTGCTTTAGGAGTTTTCGGAGCAGCGGTAGCAACCACTATTGGTAATATCGCCTCATTTATTATTGCTACGATAAATATTTTAATGCCTAATCAGTTTATTTCATTAAGAATTAATCCGATAAGTGAATTTGGTAAAAAAATCAAGGACGTTTTTAAAATTAGTCAAAATGCTTTGGTTGAACAAGCTTTTTTACGAATCGGTTTCTTTTTATTCGCCAAAGCTGTGGCATCACTTGGTACCAATGAATTTGCAGCTCATACAGTAGTTTTGAATTTACTTACAATAACTTTTGCCTTTGGAGATGGTCTACAGATTGCTAATACTTCCTTAGTAGGAAGATCTTTAGGAGCAGGAAGGGATGATCTTGCGATTGTTTATACTAGAATCGCTAAATACATCGGTTTATTTTTAGGTATGTTAGTAATGATTGCGGTACTTATTTTCGTTGATGAAATACCTAAGATCTTTATTAATGATCCAGCAGTAATAAAATTTACTAAAATACCTTTATATTATTTAGTAGCAATTATCTTTTTTCAGATCTCTGTTGTTATTACGATGGGTTCACTAAGAGGAGCAGGTGATTTAAGATTTACAGCATTTATTGTAATAATCTGTATTGGTATCTTAAGACCAATCCTATCTAATTTTCTTATTCATATAATGAATTTAGCTTTAAATGGTGCCTGGTTATCCTTATTCATTGAAACCTTAATTCGTTTTATAATGGCTCAATTACGCTATAATAAAGGTGAATGGCGTTATATTAAATTATAAAAGTGCTTAAAGCACTTTTATTATCGATTAAATTTATTTTTATAATTAGTAGGTAAGTATTTATGCCAACCTAATTCATTCCTAAAATAAGAATCAATATTTTTTGCGACAATATTATTTAATTCTTGATCGCTGAAAATAAAACTTAAGCCAGCATTTACGCTTTCAATTTTATAATCTTGGAATTTATTTTTTGAATAATCAATTCGATTATCATCTAAGTAAATACCATCATTAGTAATTCTTAAAAGTTTATCATTAAGTTTAAACTTTGCTTCTTCCTTTGTTTCAAAAATTAGTTGATTATTATTGATGAGTGCAAAATAAAATTTATCGTTAGGATTTAAATTAAATCCCATATCATTTATTAATGGTTTGAGGACAAAATCTAAGTAATCATTATCGGCTTCATTATTAAAGTTATAATATATCATTTTATAATCCCCAAAATTTTTCATTGTTCTTAAATAAATAAGTGGGTCTAATTCATTTTTGATATATCTATTTAATAAGAAATATTTAGCATCTCTTTCATAGTGATCTTTTAGATCGTGATCCTTAGTTTTTAAATTAGGAAAGTTTTCCTTAATAAATTCACTAATAAAATAATTAATATATGGTGCGCCAACATCGTTAGTATGATGGGTATCACCGTGAACTTGTAGATAATAATTAACTCTATCAATCGGTTTTGTGAAATCAATAAATGGTATATTGTTTGAACTTGCGTATTTATTAATATACTCAAGACTGGCAATTCCCTTATCACTACTAACCATTGGAACATAGAAAAGTAATAATTCAGAACCCATAGATTTAACTTTTTCTTTGATGGTATTTAGTTTATTAAGCAGTAAATCCTCATTGATTTTGCCAGCACTAATATCTTCGGGTAGAAAATAATTATAGCGCTCTACAGGTAATTGAAAAACATGATTGAAGGAAGTATCATTTAAATAACTTTGCTTATTAAAGAAATTTAAAAAAGCCTTTCCCTTACGTTTTAAATCTTTATAAGTTAATGTTTTCCAATCATTATGATTATTTAAAAAGGAATTAAGATATTGATATTTCTCATTTGGAACAAAGTCTAAAACCTTTTCCCTTTCTTTATCTCTAAGCATGAAAGACGCAAGAGTATAAGACTGATCGCTGGCACAATTATTTTCCATTAGACTGTATACTTCATAGGCGATAACACTTGGTTTTTGAGTTTTAAAAAGTTCATCAATCATCAGTAAACTAACATCTAAGGGTTGACAGGCTGAAGCTAGATTAAAGCTTGAATAACTACTGTAATTGTGAATTAATGGAGCATAAATTGAATACTCAACATGAGAACTACCAATAAAGGCGATATCAATACTATCACTTTTAAGTGCTTTAAAATCTCTAGCACGATAAACATTCTCCGTTTCAAAGAAAAGATCTAAACTAGAATAACTGATAAGCAATATCAATAAAAAGATAAAGATCCGTGCGCTAAATGATAATAGAAATAATAGTTTTTTCATTAAAACCACCTATTTCTAAAGAAGATAGAATCATTATGCATTTTATACATCATATAGATAACGAAAAGCGCAAGGGCTATTTTTATGATGAACACAAGAGTATATAAGAATTTTTTCATTAGAACCACCTATAAATAAATACTTTTTCATCAAAGCTTGATCCATAAGTACCAAAGATTAAAAAGATAAAAATTAAAATTGTATAAACTAAATATCTTAGGATAATATTAATTTTCGCAAATCTTTCTAATAGATTAAATCGATATCTTAAAATATCGGTAATAATAACAGTGAAAATTAAACAAATCAAGAAATAAATCTCATTTATATTTATTTCAAGATTACTTACTGGAGAATTTAGCTTAGTTGCTAATTCACTAAGAATATTCAGGTTTGAAAATTTAAAAAAGATCCAAGTAAAAGAAACAATTAAATAATTAAGAATAATAAAGAAAGGTTTTAGTAAATTATTCAGTTTTAATTTATTAATAGTAAATTCTTCGATTATATAAATAAGCGCATGTAACATACCCCAGATGATAAAATTAATGCTATTACCATGCCAAATTCCTGAAAGTAAGAAAACTATAGTAATATTAATTAGTTTTCTAGTAGTACCCTTACGTGAACCACCTAAGGGTTTATAGACATAATCACTAAAGAAGCTGGATAAAGAAATATGCCAACGATGCCAGAATTCTTTTAAATTAGTCGCAAGATAAGGAGTTTTAAAATTAAATTTAAGATCATAACCGATAATTTTAGCACTACCAATAGCAATATTCGATAAGGAATCAAAGCCTAAATAGATATTTAAACTATAAAGTAAAATGGCAAATATAATATGATATGAAGTTACAGCATAAAATTTTTCAACAAAGATGGCGATAAAATCACAAATTACTACCTTTTCAAAGATACCCATTAATAATTGAATAAACCCCTCTTTAACAAGCTTATAATTGTAAGGATTTAAGGATTCACAATCATCTTTAAAGGGCTTATAACGATGAATAGGTCCTGCGATGAAAGCTGGAAAAAAGGTAATGTAATTATAAACTATGATCGGATTATATTCGATTTGAATTTTCTCATTATGAATATCAAAAAGATAAGAAAGTCCTTTAAAAGAATAGAAAGATAAACCTAGAGGCATGATTAAATTAGTGAAATTTAAATATTTGTAGAAAATTAAATTAAAAACTACCAATAAAATAATGCTCAGATAAATAAATTTGTGTTTTTTAATAATAAAAGCAAATAAATAGAATAGCAAGGAATAAGTAAAGGTATAAATTAAGATATTTAAACCGAAACTATAAATGAATACTGTGTTTGCTAGAGCAATAATTAAATATCTCATTTTTTTAGGAACTAAATAGTTTAATATAAAGATACCTAAAATAAAAACTAAATAGAAAATACTTATAAAATTTAAAGGTGGCAAATAAGTCGGTATTTCCAAGTAAAAATCAGCCAATTTCATAGTCCAATTATATTATAAATATTTTCAAAACTCAATTAAATGTTTTATAATACTATTGCACGTTTAGAAAAGGAAAATTATGATTAAAGCAATTTTATTAGATCTTGATGGAACCTTAGTAGAAAGTGAAGAGTATTATTTAAAAGGAACCTTTGAATTTATGAAAAGCATAGGTTTTAAGGGTGATTTAGAAATGATCTTGCCCATCATTGGTAATTCAATGCAGTGGACCTTTAACTATCTTGCAAGTCTTGTGAATGGTTATAGTGCTAAGGATATAGAAATGATTAATGATAAATACTTTCATGAAGATAATCCCATTAAATATAATGAGATCATTTTTAAGGATGTCAAAAATAATCTTAAAAAATTTAAGGAATTAAATATTAAATTAGCACTATGTTCACAATCAGATGAATTCTTACTAAAAAAATTTATTAAAGAGTGTGAGCTTGAAGATTACTTTGATTTTATTATCAGTTCTGAATCGATTAAGGAAGCTAAACCTAAGCCAGATATCTATCTGATAGCAGCTGATAAATTAGGTGTAAATAAAAAGGAATGTATTATTGTAGAAGATTCAATAAGTGGTATTATGGCAGGACTTAATGCTGGTATTTTTACTATTGCTAGAAAAGCGAAAAATTTAAATATCGATCAAAGTAAAGCTGATCTGATTGTAGAAAATTTTGATGAAATATATGAATATATAATTAATATCAACAATAATGAGGTTAAACATGATTAATGATATCAATAATAATGAAATTATCATTAAAGGTAATAAAAAACTTAAAGGGACAGTCAGGATCTCAGGTTCTAAGAATGCTGTAGTTGCGCTTATCCCAGCTGCCTGTCTTGCGAGTGGTCCAGTTACCATCTTTGATGTACCTAAGATTTCCGATGTTGATCATTTAAAGAAAATATTAGAACTACTTAATGTTAAAACAATTAAGAAAGATGCTAATTTTATTATTGATCCTAGAGTTATAAAAAATACTTTTTTAAATAATGAAGCGATTACTAAACTTAGAGCTTCTTATTATTTTATGGGTGTCTTACTAGGACGTTTTAAGAAGGTTAAAATGAAAATACCTGGTGGTTGTTATTTGGGACCAAGACCAATCGACTTACATTTAAAAGGTTTTGAAGCCTTAGGAGCTACTTGTAAGAATATTGACGGTGGTTATGAAATTAGTGCTAAAGAGCTTATTGGAACTAATATTTATTTGGATTTTGCCAGTGTTGGCGCAACTATTAATATCATCTTAGCTGCCGTTTATGCAAAGGGTAGAACGATAATTGAAAATGCTGCTAAAGAACCAGAAATCATCGATGTGGCAACTATGTTAAATAAGATGGGGGCAACTATTAGGGGAGCTGGAACTAGTAGAATCAGTATTGATGGTATTAAATATTTAAATGGTTGTTTTCACGAAATAATACCAGATCGAATTGAAGCTGGAACCTATATTTTAATTGCTGCTGCAATGGCAGAGAAGGTAAGAATTATCAATATCATACCAAAGCATTTAGAATCACTTTTATCTAAATTAGAAGAAGCGGGAGTTAAATTTGATTTAGGAATAGATTATATTGAGATAAGTATGGCTAAGGAATTAAAGGCTATCTCAGTTAAAACTCTACCTTATCCTGGTTTTCCTACCGATCTTCAATCACCACTTGGTGCCTTACTTACTAAGGCTAAAGGTTATAGTAAGATCGTTGATACTATCTATCCTCAACGCTTTAAATATTGTGAGGAATTAATTAAGATGGGAGCTAAGATTAGTGTGGATAATGGTAGTTGTGTAATTGAAGGACCTACCAAACTATTTTCCAGCAGTATTGTAGCAAGTGATTTAAGGTGTGGAGCAGCATTAGTTATTGCTGCTCTGATGAGTGATCATGAAACAGTTATTAAAGATGCATATCATATTTATCGTGGTTATGAAGGTATAAAAGAAAAATTATTAGCTTTAGGAGCTGATATTAAATAAATGGAGGTTATATGACAAAGGCATATATTTTAATGGAAAATAATGAGCGTATTGAAATTGAATTATACGAGGAATACGCTCCAAATACAGTAGCGAATTTTGTTAAACTGATAAATGAAAAATTTTATAATAATCTAACCTTTCATAGGGTGATACCTGGTTTTGTTTCACAAGGAGGTTGTCCTTTAGGAAATGGAATGGGTGAAACAACATGTATTAAATGTGAAATCAATGAGTTAAAACATGTAACAGGAGCACTTTCAATGGCTCATCGTGGTAAAGATACTGGTAGTTGTCAATTCTTTATTTGCCACGCTCCTCAGCCTCATCTTGATGGTGTACATACTGTTTTTGGCAAGGTTACTTCAAACATGGAAGCAGTACTTGCAATGCGTAATGGTGATGTAATTAAAGAGATCGCCTTATATGACTAAGAATATCTTATTTAAACAATACTTCTATATTACTATCGGAAGTATTCTTTTTGCCTGCGCTATTAATATTTTTATCGTTCCCTATGGTCTATACAACGGTGGTATTGTAGGTACTGCACAGCTAATTAGATCACTAATTAATGATTATTTTAATTTTAATTTTGATATTGCTGGAGCAATTAATTTATTTTTAAATATTCCAATTATCTTTTTTGCCTATAAATTACTTAAAAAACAATTTGTATATAAAACAATTTATTCAATCATCATTCAAACAATCGCTTTCTCACTATGTCCAATTCCTTCGCCTCCCTTTATTAGTGATCGTCTAGCATCTATTATAATCGGATCGATTATTTCAGCGATAGGCTGTGGTCTTGTACTGGTAGAAAAGGGTAGTTGTGGTGGTAATGATGTCACTGGTCTTATTGCTACTTTAAAATTGCCAAAGATGTCTGTAGGTAAATTAAATTCATATTATAATATCATCATTTATTTAATCTGCGCTTATTTATATAGCCCTGAAATTGCTATATACTCTTTAGCTCAAACCTTACTATATTCATTTATCGTAGATAAGGTTCATACTACTAATATTGAAGTGTCAGTAATGATCTTTACTAAGAATAGTACAGTTAAGAAGATGATTTTAGAAATTCAAAAAAGAGGAGTAACCTATTGGAAGGGTTATGGTGCTTATACTGATAGTGAATCAGAAATACTGGTTACAATTGTTTCAAAATCAGAAATAGCTGAACTTAAAAAACGGATTTTACAGATTGATCCCAAAGCATTCATTGTAATATCAGGACAGTTATCAGTTGAAGGTGGTTTTGAAAAGAGGTTAGTTTAATGGCGATAATAGGAATATCTAAAAAACATAATGTACGTATTTATTTTGCGAATACTACTGATCTAGTTAATAAGGCAACTAAGATTTTTAATCTAGCACCAACCAGTAGTGCAGCTTTAGGTCGTAATTTATCAATTACTGCACTAATGGGTTTAATGCTTAAAAATGAAGATGATCAAGTTACAACAATAATCAATGGTAATGGCAGTGCTGGTACTATTATGTCGATTGCAAGAAGTGATGGTAGTGTTAAAGGATTTATTGCTAATCGTGATTTATATCTTAAGTATAATCATAATAATAAATTAGCAGTAGGTTTAACTATTGGTAACGATGGTTATTTAAGGGTTATTAAAAGGACTAATAATAGTAATTTTACTGGTCAGGTTGAATTATTAGATGGTGAAATTGCTAAAGAATACTCATATTACTTTTTAAAATCAGAACAGTGTCCTAGTGTAGTTTCTTGTGGTGTTTTAGTTGAAGTTGACTATAGTATTAAAGCAGCTGGTGCTATTGTAATTCAGTTACTACCTAACTTTAGTGAGGAAGATCTAATTTACTTAGAAAAGATAGCTCATAAGTTCGAAAATATTTCTACTAAAATAAGTGAAAATAAGGACTATAAGGATATTATTTTACCTTATTTTGATGATTTTGAAGTTTTAAAGGAAAAAGAGCTACACTATCATTGTGATTGTCATAAAGAAAAGTTTATTAGTTCTTTACTTACCTTAAGCAGAGAAGATTTAAATGATTTATTTAAAGAGCAAAATGAAATTGAAGTTTGCTGTGAATTTTGTGATAAGAAATATATTATTCAAAAGGATGAAATCTTTTCATGTCTAAATTAATAAATTCTAATATCATCATTGCACCAATGGCTGGTATTACTAATAATGCTTTTTTAAAATTACTAAGTAAATTAGGAGCTAAAGTAGCAATCAAAGAAATGATTAGTGACAATGCTTTAAATTATGGTTCTTTAAAAAGCTTAGAAATGCTTAAAAAAGAAAGTATACCTAACATGACTATCGGGATCCAATTATTTGGATCCAGCGAACTATCGATGACTAAAGCAGCAATTTATATTGATAAGCATAGTGATTATGATTTTATTGATATTAATATGGGTTGTCCAGTGCCAAAAATCACTAAACAAAAGGCTGGCGCTAGCCTTATGCTTGATGAAGAGCTAGCGGTTAGAATAGTTGCTTCTATTATTCGTAATGTTAAAAAACCAGTAAGTGTTAAAATGCGTTTAGGTTATAACTCACAAAATATTAATTGTTTATCCTTAGCTAGAAAATTAGAAGCAATTGGTGTTTTTATGATCACTATTCATGCTAGAACTAGAGCTGATATGTATGGTGGATCACTTTTGTATGAAGAGGTTTTAAAAGTTAAGAAAGCTTTAAAGATACCGGTTGTTGTTAATGGTGATATTAAATCACTTGATGATTATAAAAGATTAAAGGAACTAGGTTTTAATAAGATGATGATTGGTAGAGCATTAGTTGCGAAACCTTATTTAGTCAGTCAATTAGAAGCCTATGAAAAAAATGAAGAAATTAAAGAAATAAAACCTGAATTTGCTATGCAATTAATGAGGGATCATTTTTTGAATTTAATTGAGCTTAAAGGAGAAAAAATGGCCTGTTTAGAATTTAGAGGAATCGCTGCTTATTATTTAAATGGTTTTAAGAATGCTACAAAATATAAAAGAGAACTAGTTAAAATAAATAGTAAAGCAGATTTTCTTAAAATCATTGATGAAATAATTGCAGATAGTAAAATATAACTTGCTAAGTAGTCTAGTTTATGATATTATTTATAAGTAAAACTTACTTTAGATTGATTTGATATCTAAGGCAGAAGGAGGAATTATGAAAAAAGGAATACATCCTACATATTATCGTGTTAATGTTGTATGTGCTGGTTGTGGAACAACTTTTGAAACTGGATCAACTGTTAATAAAGAAATTAAAGTTGATACTTGTTCAAATTGTCATCCATTCTATACTGGTCGTCAAAGATTTGCGGCAGCTCAAGGTCGTATTGAGAAGTTTAATAAGAAATATGGCATCAAAAAATAAGAGTTCGCTCTTATTTTTTATTATGAGGTAAGTATGTATCGTAATTTTAATGAAGGTTGGATAGAGGTTATTGCCGGCTGTATGTTTGCTGGTAAGACTGAAGAATTAATTAAGCGAATTAAAGTATTAGAATTAGCTAAAAAGAAAATTAAGGTTTTTAAACCAAAAATCGATAATCGTTATAGTGATGATGAGATAGTTTCTCATTCAGGATTAAGAGTTAAATGTTTAGTGGTTGATAAGGCTAGAGAAATTTTAGAATTAATCAATAATGATGATGAGGTTATTTTAATAGATGAAGTTCAATTTTTTGATGATGAAATTGTTGCTGTTTGTGATCTTATCGCTTCAAGATCAATTCCAGTTATTTGCGCAGGCCTAGATCTTGATTTTAGAGCCTGTGTATTTGGTCCAATGGGTAAACTAATGGCAATCGCTGAATATGTGACTAAATTAACTGCTGTTTGTAGTGTTTGTGGTAATCCAGCTACTAGAACGCAGCGTTTAGTAAATGGTAAACCTGCAAAATATAATGATCCTACTATTTTGGTAGGAGCTAATGAAGCTTATGAACCAAGATGTCGTACACATCATAAGGTAAAAGGTAAATATAGGAGTTATTATGGAAGCAAAATTTATCAAATTAGAAGCAATCGAAAAAAGATATCTAGAATTAAATGATTTATTAGTTAGTGAGGAAGTTATCTCCAACCCTAAATTAATGCTTAAATATGGGAAAGAGGCTGCAAGATTAAAGGAAACCTATGAGGCTTATAATGAATATAAGAGTCTTAATTCATTAATCAAAGAATCATTGGATGCTATTAAGGAAGAAAGTGATTTAGAATTAAAAGAAATTTTAGAAGCTGAAAGCATTGAACTTAAGGAAAAATTAAATAAGGTTAATGAAAGATTAGATTATCTATTGATCCCTAAAGATGTTGAAGATAATTATGATGCAATTGTTGAAATTAGAGGAGCAGCTGGTGGGGATGAAGGAAATATCTTTGCCGGTGATTTATATCGTATGTATTCTTACTATGCTCAAAGTTTAGGTTTTAAACTTGAAGTGTTAGAAGCTAGTGAATCAGCAGCTGGAGGTTATACCTTAATATCCTTTTTAATTAAAGGTGAAGGAGCATATCGTTATTTTAAATTTGAATCAGGATCTCATCGTGTGCAAAGAGTTCCTAAAACTGAAGCTCAAGGAAGAGTACATACCTCTACAGCTACAGTCTTAGTACTACCAGATATTGAAGATGATGATATTGAAATTCCTGATAGTGAATTACAAATTGAAACTCATCGTGCATCTGGAGCGGGAGGTCAGCATATTAATAAAACTGATAGTGCAGTAAGAATTACGCATATTCCTACTGGTATTAGTGTTAATTGTCAAGATGGAAGATCGCAGCTAGCTAATAAGGAAACAGCCTTAAAACTTATTAGATCAAAAGTTTATGAAGAAATTAAAAGACAAAAGGATGAAGAGTTAGGTAAGATTAGAAAATCTAAAATTGGTTCTGGTGATCGATCTGAAAAAATCAGAACCTATAATTATCCTCAAAATAGAGTAACTGATCACCGTATTGGGCTTACTATCAATCAATTAGATCGTATTATTGAAGGTAAGCTTAATGATATTATCGATGCACTTCACGCTTATGAAATAAAAGAGAAATTATTAAATGACATACAATAAACTAATTAGATCCTATCGTCAAAAATTTATTGAGCATAATGTTGATATTAATGTCTTAAAATATTATTTTTTCGAAAGATTAAATGAGATGGGTAAAGATCTTTACTTAGAAATGGATAATGAAATTGATCCTAACATTAATAAGCAACTGGAAAATGATCTTGAATTAATGCTTAAACATAAACCCTTAGCCCAAATTTTAGGTTATTGTTTCTTTTATGGAAATAAAATTATGATTAATGAAGATGTTTTAATTCCCCGTTATGAAACTGAAGAATTAGTTTTAAATATCTTAATGGAAATTGATAATAATTTTAAGCATCCTAATTTAAAAATAGTGGATATTGGTACTGGTAGTGGAGCGATAGCAATCAGTCTTAAAAAAGAATTACCTGATTCTAAGGTTTGGGCTAGTGATATTTCCACAAAAGCCTTAGATGTTGCAGCTAGGAATGCTGAAATAAATAATACTAAAATTAATTTTCTTAAAGGGGATATGCTTAAGCCCTTTATCGATGAAAAGATGAAGTTTGATATTCTAGTTTCTAATCCCCCTTATATTCCTAATGATGAGCAGATTGATAGTGCTGTTAAGGACTATGAACCACATATTTCACTTTTTGGCGGGGAAGATGGTCTTAAATATTATCGAATAATATTAGAAAATTGTGTTAAAATATTAAATGATCAAGCATTAATTGCTTTTGAGATTGGTTATCGACAAAAGGAAGATTTAAGTTTATTAATAAATCAGTATCTACCCTTTGCTACATATGAATTCATCAAAGATATTAATGCTAAAGATCGTATTTTACTAATCAGAATTAATAAAGGAGTGAAATGACAAATTATTTGATTTCTACTAGTACAACCTGTGATTTAAAACCAGAAATAGTAGCTAAAAATGATATTAGATTGATTAACTTTTGTTTTTACATTGGTGATAAGGAATATGAGGATGATTTAGGAGTATCATATCCTTATAGTAAATTTTATGAAGATATCAATAATGGTATTTTGCCAACAACTTCGCTAGTTAATTTAGAGCGTTATAAAGAATATTTTCGTAGTTTATTAAAAGAAGGTAAAGATGTTTTACATATTGCCTTTAGTTCTAAATTATCAGGATCTTTTAATAACGCATATTTAGCAGCTTTAGAAGTGAATGAAGAATTCACTAATAATATTGTACTTATTGATAGTAAATTAGCTTCTTGTGCTCAAGGAATGTTAGTAGAGCTTGCGGTAAGAAATAGAGAAAAAGGCCTAGATATTAATCAGAATGCTGCAAATCTTGAGAAAATACGAGATAATATCTATGTTGCTTTATGTACTAGTGATATTAAGCATTTATTAAGAGGTGGTCGTATTTCTAAGGCTAATGCAATTATTGCAGGTACTTTAAATATTGTACCGATGATCGGTATTAATTTAGAAGGAGCTTTAGAACCATTTAAAAAATGCTTAGGTAAAAAGAAAGCGATGTTAGAGCTTGTTAGAGATATTGATCTTAGGATTGATGATGATTATAAAGAGTGTTATGTATTACATACTGAAGCTTATGATGAAGCCTTAAAATTAAAGGAAATGATTCTTAAAAAGGATCCTAATATTAATGTCAAAATTGGTTATATCGGCAATGTTATCGGCTCACATTTAGGTTGCGGAGCACTTGCTATTGTATATCTTGCTAAAGAGGGAAGGAAATATTAAGATGAAGCTATGCTTCATTTTTTTTTATAAAATTATCTTTTTGAGCATAAAAGTTGCAATTTTAAGCAAATTAAAAAAAATAAATATTTAAAGTTTTATAATGCTAATATAAGGAGGAATAAGTTTTTTAGTTTTAAAAGCATAAAATTATGAATATTTCAAGATACAAGAACGGCGATAAGTAGAATTTGTTTATTTAAAAATAGTTAATTTTATTTTAAAAAAGGAGAATAATATGAAAAAAAATAAAATAATAAAAAAATTTTTAATAACTTTTATGTTACTTATAAATATTATGCCGTTAAATATTTCAAAAGCTATCGCTCTTAAGCCTACCGTGCATATTACTGAATTTTGTCATGGTAACTATAAAAAATATACTGGTGAGTCTTTTAAATTAATAAGGGAAATGCCTTATTACGTTGCTCCTGGTCAAGAATTTTATTATTCAACTACAGTAGAAGAGACTATAACTAGTAGCTTTAGCTTTAATGTATTATCTCTTAATTTAGGTATAGAAAAAAGCAAAAGTGTTTCCGGTACAGTAGGTAATCATTTACACAATACTAGCAATATACCTAAATCTGTTAAGTTATATGGTGTATATAATAATTATGATGTTTATATAGAGGATAGAATACCTAATTCAAATAGCTGTACTTATAGAGTGGTTAGCGGCTATGAACCTAAAGCCTTCATGTTTAGTATTGATGAATTTTAATGTAGGTTTTTATGAAAATAATTAAACCAATACTCGTAATATTATTTTTATTTACGCTTATTTCATGTAAGTCTAATCCTCAGACTAAGGAAGAATTAGACGCTAAAACACAAAAGGTAATAGTTAATTTTAACGGTATTGAGAGTTATGGTGATGATGTTAAAGCTTTGATTAACTACTCATTTGAAAATGATGAAGATCTAGATTGTGATCTAAAATTACCTAATACTGTTAAAAATAATTCTGAAGCAACTTTAAAATGTAATTTTAAAAACAATAAGAAGTTAAGTTCTGAAAAGAGAATTATAATTAATAATTTAATTACTCATATGTATGAAAGTTATCCTTATACAAATGAAACCCTACCTTATAGTGTATTTAGTGATGGATTTGCCTTTAATCCTGATTATGTAGCTATACTAAAAGAGTTTTATACCATTAAGAATGATAAGAATTATGGTATTGAATATAGCAGTGAGAAAATTGGGGATATAAATAACTTTATCAATATTAATAAGTATGAAAGTTATCAAAAACATAAAGGTCAAAAAATACTGGATAATAATATTTTTATAGCCATCTATGAAACTCTGAGTAATGATAGTAATTTTAATGAAAAACAAACTTTTTCAAGAAAATATTTATTAGCTGTTTATACCGATATTTTTAGAAAGGTTACTACCATAAATGATCAAACAGTATTCAGTCTAATAGAAATGAATCTTGATGATTATAGTTATAAACTAATTAATGATTTTCCTAAACCAACATTTGTAATTTTTGCTGATGATATCGATACGCTTAAAAAGAATATTCCTAATTTTGATAAAATTCTAGTAGCCGGCATTATCTATGATGATCTTAAGAAAATTAATCCTTTCTCTTATGGTGTATCTAATATGCTTGAGGCTAGACCTGATTTTTTAAATATTAATTAATTCTAATTAATTATAAACCTTTTGCCATTAAGCAAAAGGTTTATTTATTATCTAAAATATCCTATGATAAATTATTATAAAATTTGATCCTAGCTAAGCTTATTTATTATCTATGGATTTTAGTTTTAAAAATAAGTAAAAACGAAAAGAATTCCTGCAATTGATAATCATCTTTATATGAAAGAATTCTTTTAGTGTGCTTATTTACTGATTTAGCGAAGATAAAAAAATGAAAGATTAAAAAAACTAAAAGAGAAAGCAAAAGATTAATTAAAGTTATAAAATAAAAAAATTCCCTATTAGGGATTAATAATCAAATGGAGCGAATCACATACAAATTACGAACTTTGTTCTCCTTCTACAATTATTATATATGAGGTATTGTTAATTTTTAATTTTTTATTTTATAATATAAAAGAAATATAATATATTAAGGAAGATAATATGCTTTTATTAAAAAAAATAAACTATGAAGATATTGATAAAGAATATGAAGCAATCATAAAAATCCCATATAATGAAAAAGGTTTTAAAAATGAATATTATAATGTTTCAAAAGAAGAATTTAAAGATGAAATTATTCCAAAATTATTAAAAAATTCAGAAGGTATTGATTTGCCAGAAGGTTATGTACCAGACACTTATTTTTTCTTATGGAATAATCAGGAAATTGTTGGATTATTTAAAATAAGACATTATTTGAATGAGTCTTTAAAAAAATTTTCTGGGCATATAGGATATACAATTTTAGAAAATTATAGAGGTAATGGTTATGCTACAGAAGGATTAAAACTTGCAATAGAAGAATGTAAAAAAATAATAAAAGAAGATGAAATATATTTAGCATCTCATAAAAATAACCCATTATCTTTAAAAGTACAAATTAAATGTGGTGCATATTTATATGGAGAAAATGAAAATATATATTTAACAAGAATTAAATTAAGAAATGATAAAAATCTTAAATTTGGAATAAGGGATTTAAAAAGAAATGATTGGAAAAGACTAAAAAATAAAAGGCTCTGTCACAACAAATGGTTGATTTTTGACGAGAAATAGCGTATAATAATAGTAAGAAACAGTACCACCGAAGGAGGTAATTGGATATGCCTACTATCAAAGACGCATT
>JAEWGY010000050.1 GCA_023388035.1 Bacillota bacterium
ATGTTGATAAATACTTAGTCTTAGTACAAAGTGATAAGGGCATAGCTAATGGCTTTATTTATAAACAGAAAGAGGATAAAGTTTTTATCCTAACTAATTATCATGCCGTACTTGATTCTACTAAGATAAATGTTTTACTTGATAATTTTACTAATTTAGAAGCTCGCTTATTAGCCTTTGATTTAGTTAGTGACTTAGCAGTATTAGAAACTCAAAGTGAATTTAAATTAAAACCACTTGCTTATGATATTAATTACAAGCTTAAAAAGGCTGAATATGTCATTGCAGCTTATAAAGCTCAAAATGAAAACTTCTCAAGTCTTAATTTAGGTATTGTATCTAACCCTTTAAAAATGCAAGGGTTCATGATTGATAATCAAAAATATTATTTAGCTATAAGCACTAGTGATATTAAATTAAATAGCGGCGCAAGTGGTAGTCCCTTACTTAATATTAATGGTGAATTAGTTGGCTTAAATTTTGCTAGAAGTGATAAGGATGAACTTTATTCAATTCCCCTTAAATTATTAGAATATGTAGCTAATACTTTAATTGATAAAGGAAAAATTGAATACGATAATCTCAAATTACAATTAGTAGATGTAAACATGTTTAGTAATTATCAAAAAGCAAACCTTGCCTTACCACTCGATCAACATAAAGGATTAATGATTGAAAAGATTGATCTAGATTCGCCTTTAATTAACAAATTAAAAACCAAGGATATCTTACTTTCTTATGATAATAAGGAATTTGAAGATCTGATAGATTATCAAATATTCGCTTATGAGTACCAAAATATTAAGGAACTTGAAGTCTTAAGAGAAAATGAGAGGATAGTAATTAAACTTCATGATTAAAATAATTGTAGTAGGTAAGATCAAAGAAAAAGCACTAAAGAGCTTAATTGATGAATATCTAAAGAAAATAAAACATTATCATAATGTTGAAATGATTGAAATTAAAGATGATGCGATTATTAAAGATCATGGGAAAACAGTAGATAATGAAGCCCAGCGAATTATCAATAAATTAAATAGCGATGATTATGTTGTCTTAGTTGATTTACATGGCAGGGAAATGGATAGCATTACTCTTAAGAATTTTGTGATGGATAAAATAAATCGCAGTCTAAAATTATGTTTTATTATCGCTGGTTCATTAGGCTTTGCGGATAAGCTTAGAAAACTTAAAAAGGATAGTATTTCCTTATCTAAACTTACCTTCCTTCATACTCACACTAGATTAATTCTTTTAGAACAACTTTATCGTAGTTTTAAGATTGAACATAATGAAGAATATCATAAGTGATATGGATTAAATAAGTCACTATTGTAAATGGCTCAATTATTGCTTATGGGACCTTAGTAGTAAAAGCTAGGGAAAAAATTAATTATTAAATAAAAGGCTGATATTCAGCCTTTTAATCTATCTTAACTTAAATCAGAACCATTAGTTTTAATTACTTTTTGATACCAGAAGAATGAATCTTTACGATATCGTTTTAAATCTTTTAAATCAAAATCTTCACGATTTACATAAATAAAACCATAACGCTTACGAATTCCTTCATGGGTTGATACTAAATCAATAGCTGACCATGGCATGTAACCCATAATTTCACAGCCATCTGATAAAGCTAATTGTAATTGATTGATGTGTTTTCTTAGGTATTCAATACGATAAGGATCATGAACCTTATCACCTTCTAATTTATCATAGGCCCCAAGACCATTTTCAGTAATAAGCATTGGTAAATGATAACGTGAGTAAATTTCTCTTAGGGTATTTCTAAAACCAATTGGATCAATTTCCCAACCAAATTCAGTTTTTTCTAGGTTAGGATTTTTGATTCCGGTATACATCCCCGCAAGACTCTTAGTTTCTTGTTGAGTAGATTTTTCACTTAAGTCCGCATCCTTAAGTCCGCTTACAGTAGCAGTTGTATAGTAATTAAAACCAATAAAATCAGGTTTAGCCGCTTTTAGTGCTTTTTTATCTTCATCACTGATTTCAAATAGTGCATCATTTTGTCTTAGGAATTCTAAAACAACACTATTATATTCACCATAAACATAGGCATCAAGATATAACCAATTACGAATAGCATTAGCATTATGTGCTGCTAAGTAGTCCTTAGGATGATTACTGTCTGGATAGATGACAGAGATATTAGGAGCTGGTCCAATTTTAGCATTAGGTAGCATATCATGACATAGTTTCATAGCTTTAGCCTGAGCTACTAGCATATGATGGTTTTGTAGATATTTTTCACGTAAAATATTAGTGCAATCAGCAGGAATTCTAAGTGTGCCAATAACATCACCTACTAGCGTTAACATATTTTGTTCATTAATAGTTAACCAATATTTGACTTTACTACCATATTCATTAAATAATATTCTCGCAAAATTTAAAAACCAATCAATCGATTCACGTTTTGACCAAGAACCTAATTCATCTAAATGAGCTGGCATATCAAAGTGAAACATCGTAACTACTGGCTCAATATTATATTTGTGACATTCATCAATTAAATCATGATAAAATTTAATACCTTCTTTATTAGTATCACCAATACCTTTAGGTAAAATTCTAGTCCAGGCAATAGAAAAACGATAAGCCTTAAATCCCATTTCTGCCATTAAAGCAATATCTTCCTTATAATGATGATAATGATCTGCACAGACTTTTAAATCAGAAGTGTTATAAGGTATTTCCTTAACATCCTGACATGAAGGACCCTTGCCATATTCTAGGCTTGCTCCTTCTACTTGATAAGCTGAAGTTGAAGCACCCCAAAGAAAATTGCTTGGAAAATCTTTTAATTTTTTATGTTGCATAAGCTCTCCTTTTTTTATCATTTTAACATAAGCAAAAAGGAAGCGATAATAAAATAATACAATGTATAATATATTTTATATAATAAAATATACATTGTATTAAATCATTTCGTTTAAGCGATAAAAGCGTTCATAATTACTAATTGCATAATCACATTTATCTTTATTATCCTGATAGTATTTAACAATAATACAATCTAATAAAAACTTTAGTGCACTGTAGTAATAAAGCTGATCATTATGATTATTATTTGTAGGAAGATTAATTGTTAGAGTGCATAGGTTTTTTAGTTTTGTATTGCTGGTGATTAAAATGGTATTTATATTTTTTTCTTTCAATTGTCTTAAGATGACTTTAATTCTTTTAGTTATGGCACTTCTTGATAAAAGAATGACGATATTATCTTCCTTTGAAGCATTAAGTGAAAAGGATAATTGTGTATCTAAATCATTATAGTTACTGCAAAGTTTACCAAAACTAATAAGTTTATGAGCTAAGTAGGAAGCAAAGACATTGTTTAAATCATAGGCGATAATATCAACTCTTTTAAATTCTCCAAGTAATGAAACTAGTTTATCAATAGCCTTAAAATCTAATTGTTCTTTAAGCTTTTTAAGTAATTTTAATTCTTCATTAAAAAGCTCTTCATAACAATTAATTCCCTTACTTATTAAATTTTGTTTTTGATTAAAGCTATAATTGAAGATAAATTCTTTATATGACTTATAATTTAACTTACGATATAAATTAATGATGGTATTCGGTGTTAGATTAAGTCTTCTAGCTAGCTCTCTTAAACTTAAATTATATGGATTATTAATTTTATTTAAATAGCTTAATATTCGTTCTTGATTCTTATTTAATTTAATCATTTCTTTTAATAATTATACTACTTTCTTGTAGAATTGTTATAATAGTATCTATATATAGGTGGTGAATATGGACAAACAAGTTAAATGGTCTAGTCAATTTGGTTTTTTAATGGCTGCGATTGGTTCAGCGGTTGGTCTTGGTAATCTTTGGGCCTTCCCTTATAAATTAGGTAAGAATGGTGGCTTTGCCTTTTTATTAATTTATATTATGATCGTAATCATTTTAGGTTTTACAATCACCCTTAGTGAATTAGCGATCGGTAGAAAAGCAGGGAAGGCAGTTTATGAGGCTTGGCTTAGTGTTTCAAGTAAATATCGTATTTTTGGTTTCTTTGGCTTTTTAGCACCTTTATTAATTATTTTTTTCTATTCAATGCTTGGTGGTTATTGTCTTAAATATTTAATTACTAATATTAATTTTTTATTTAGTGCAAATAATAATTTTGATTCCGTAAGTTATTTTACTAGCTTTTATACTAATCAATTTGAAAGTAGTTTGTATACTTTCATCTTTATAATGTTAAGCGTCATAATTGTTATGTTTGGGGTAGTTAAGGGCATTGAAAGATTTTCGAAATGGGCAATGCCAATGTTATTTGTGATGCTCTTGATTTTAATTATCTACGCGCTTAGCTTAAAGAACGCTAAGGAAGCATTAATATTTTTATTTAAACCTGATTTTAGCTTATTTAAAGGAAGTGGTTTTATCAAAGTCTTTGCAGCTGCAGCAGGTCAAGCATTCTTTTCTTTATCCCTAGGAATGGGAATTACAATAACCTATGGATCTTATTTAAAAAGAAAGGTAAGCTTACCATTTAATGCTTTAGTAATTTGTTTAGCTGATACTTTAATTGCGATCTTAGCTGCCATTGCAATAATGCCAGCAGTCTTTAGCTTTAATATTGATCCTAATCAAGGTCCAGGCTTGCTTTTTGTTTCCCTGCAAAGTGTTTTCCACTCCTTAGGTATCTTAGGTCATGGTTTAGGAATAATTTTCTATTTCCTAGTTTTTATTGCAGCAATCACTTCTGCGATTGCCCTTTTAGAAACAATCATTGCTGTAATTAAAGAATATTTAGAAAGTAAAAAAAGAAAGATTAGTCGTTTCTTAATTAGCTTAATCATCAGTATCATAATTATCATAGGTGGCATCCTTGTTTCAATGGATGGCCTAGGTGCAAATGGATTTATGCAAATTCTAAGACAAAACTCATGGCTTGATACTTTAGATTTAATTGCTGAAGGGATTTTAATGCCAATAAGCGCTCTAGCAATAGCAATAATCTTTGCTTGGATTAAACCGCATTATTTAATTAAAGAAATAAAACATGGATCAAAATTTAAATGGCAAGGCTTTTATCACTTCAGTTTAAAATACCTTGCTCCATTAATTACAATTATGGTTTTATATGGTCAATTAGTAAACTTTGGCATCATCAAAAGTTTTTTCTAATATAATATACTTGTGAAAACGTATAAAAAAAATTATAATATAATAAACTAAACAATAACAAGGAGGTTGTCATGAAGGAAATTAAAGTTGTTGTTATCGACCCAGTTGGTTTACATGCAAGACCTGCTACTGTAGCAGTAAATGCTGCTAATAAATTCAAAAGCGAAGTTAAGGTTTCATACAAAGATCGTTCAGTTAATATGAAATCAATTATGGGTGTAATGTCTTTAGGTATTCCTACTCAATCTGAAATCACAATTAGCTGTGAAGGAGAAGATGAAGAAGCAGCGATTGCAGCTATTGAAGAGATTCTAAAAACACAAAAAGTTATTGGATAATAATACAATTCCCCAAATCTAGCCCCCGGCTAGATTTTTTCTTTTTAAGCTAAAATAAAAAAATTTAATTTTTTTTATTTTTTCTATTGACTATGTATCTAATCCTTGGTATTATATATAAGCACGTGCCAGAAAGGCAAGG
>JAEWGY010000074.1 GCA_023388035.1 Bacillota bacterium
GTGACTTGCTATGACCTTAAAAATATCCCACTAAAGAAAGGCGGTTTTATTTAAACAGGTTGATCTGATATAATTTATTTTCTAAAATAGCATTTATTAAATGGCAGTTATTAATAAAGCTTAGCTCCTGCTGGAATATTATCATCTACCATTATTAGATTTAAAGCTTCCTTATCATCATTTTCATAAACTGCAGATATAATCATACCTTGTGATTCAATGCCCATCATTGATCTAGGTGGTAAATTACATATTGCAACTAGTTTTTTATTAACTAGTTCTTCTGGCTTATAATATTCTTTAATACCTGATAGAATAATGCGTTCTTTATCACTACCATCATTAAGAGTGAATTTTAATAGTTTTTTAGATTTTAAAACCTCTTCACACTTAATAACTTCCACAACCCTAAAATCAGCTTTAGTAAAAGATTCAAAATCAATATAATCTTTAAATAAAGGTTCTATTTTAACTTTAGTAAGATCTAATTTTATTTCTTTTTCATTATTTATTTTATCTGATCCTAATGGTTTCATGGTTGGGAATAATAATACTTCTCTAATTGATTCAGTTTCACATAAAAGCATTACCAGTCTATCAATACCAATACCAATACCACCAGTTGGCGGTAAGCCGTATTCTAAGGCTTCAATATAGTCAAGATCCATTTCATTAGCTTCTTTATCGCCTAATTCCTTAAGTTTTAATTGTTCTAAGAAACGTTCTTTTTGATCAAATGGATCATTTAATTCACTATAAGCATTTGCATATTCACGTTTATTGATAAATAATTCAAATCTTTCAGTAAATCTAGGATCATCTTCCTTTTTCTTAGCTAATGGTGTAACTTCGATTGGATGACCACAAACAAAGGTTGGTTCAATTAAATCTTCTTCACATAGTTCCTCAAATAATTTATTAATGATATGTCCAATACTTTCTTCATGTTTTTCAAGATGAAGACCATATTTATCAGCAACTTCTAAAGCTTTTTCTAAATCCATATTCCTAAAATCTTCATTAGTTTTACTATTAACTGCATCACACATATCAATTCTTTTAAAAGGCGCTTTAAGTGAAATAGTCTTATCACCAATTCTAACATCATAGCTACCATTTATCTTAAGTGCTAATTTTTCAAATAATCCCTCACATAGCTCCATCATTCCCTGTAAGTCACTATAAGCAACATAAGCCTCTACGGTAGTAAACTCAGGATTATGACTTAAATCCATTCCTTCATTTCTAAATAATCTACCTATTTCATAAACTCCTTCAAGACCACCTACAATTAATCTTTTTAAAGGTAATTCAGTAGCAATTCTTAAGTAAAAATTACGACCTAAGGTATTATGATAAGTTATGAAGGGTCTAGCACTAGCGCCACCTAAAATAGGTGATAATACAGGTGTTTCTACTTCAATTAAACCTAAGTCATCTAAATAATTTTGAATAGTACGAATTATCTTCGGTCTTTTAATCGCAATCTTTTTAGCATATTCATTAGTAATTAAATCAAGATAGCGACGACGATAACGTTCTTCCTTATCTTGTAAACCATGGAATTTTTCTGGTAATGGTTTAACTGCTTTTGTAAGGTGAATAAATTTAAGTGCTAAAACTGATAATTCACCTGTATTAGTCTTATAAGCATAACCTTTAATACCAATTATATCTCCTAAATCACAGTCCTTAAATAATTCAAAATCATCATCACTTAGATTGTGTTTATTAAGTACAATTTGAATTAATCCTTCGCGATCTTGTAATTTAATAAAACCTAGTTTACCTAAATTACGCTTAAACATAATGCGTCCTGCGATTGCTATTTCATGCTTATGAGCTTCTAATTCTTCCTTAGTGAAAGTATCAAATAAATCCTTTACCTCTTTAGAATTATGTGAACGTTTAAAAGCCTTACCATAAGGATCAATTCCTTTTTCTTTTAATTTTTTTAATTTCTCAATACGTGCTAATTCCTGATCATTTCTATTTTCCATCATCTTCTCCTATTAAACCCATTCTAACAAAGCCCTTGTAAAAACCATCTGCTAGAATGTCATCACTTATTATTTTGGCATATTTTTTAAGCTCTGGATGAGCATTACCCATTGCGATAGAATTAGGTATTAATTTAAACATTGATATATCATTTAAATCATCACCAATAACTACACAATCATTTACATCAATATTAAGTCTTGTGATAAGCTCCTTAATAGCATTACCCTTACTTGCCCACTTAGGACAAACTTCGATATAATTTTCTAAAAGTTCATTATCGTGTATATTAAGTTTATCTTTAAAAGTTTCCTTAAATAAATCAAGATCCTTCCTAAAGTCAAAATCAATCATAAATTTATAAACATCTTCTCCTGCATAATCACAGGTTTTAAACCAAGTTTGTTTGGTATTTGCAGAAAAATTTTGAACCAGTTTATAAACACGCTCTGATGCATAATTAGCCTCAAAGCATTCTAAGCTTGCATAACCATTATGTTCATCTAGAAAATCCATAACTTCATAAAATAATTCACTAGGATAAGGTTTATCATAAATAACCTTATCATCCATTATTGCAATAGCACCAGCTGAATTAATCATGCCATCAAGTTTAATTCCTAAGGCAAAATTAGAACTAGCTGGATTTCTGCCTGTACAAATAAAGATTTTATGACCCTTAGTTTTTAATATTTTAAGAGCCTTAAGACATGATTCAGGAATTATTCCTTTAACTTTAGAAGCTATTGTACCATCAATATCACAAAATATATATTTCATCTTTAATATTTTAACATAAATGAAAGTAAAATAAAAAGCCGATTTAATCGGCTTTATTTACTTATTGAGCTTTTCTTAAAGCGTTTAAATGACCAGTTAGTGAAATAGTTACACTTGAATTAAGATCAGCAACATCAGGCACATCTGTATGATTATTTACTTCCTTAACTGGCATAGCTACAACTTCTGCAACTGTCTTACCTACGGTATAAGCTTCGAAAGCAGCATTTTGTTCATACCATTCTTTACCGATAGGACTAGCAGTTTTCATACCATATTCTTCTTTTAATAATTTCTTACTTGCTTTTTCAGTTAAAGTAGCAGCTCCTTCTTTGCTTACTTCAGCTTTATTTTGTGCTACATCAGTTTGAGTAAGTACAATCTTACCATCCTTAGTAAGTACTAAAGCCATATAAGTATTGAAAGTCATATTAGCAGCTTTATCTTCACTAGCTTGTTTAGTTGAGATACTAGTATCTGAAGTTAAGCTAAATTTATCATAGCTTTGAACATCAACTAAATTTTCACTAGCAGCCTTTAATGCCTTAAAGAATCCAGTAAGTGAAATAGTTACACTTGAAGTAAGATCAGCAACATCAGCTACATCCTTATGATCATTAACTTCCTTAACTGGAGTATTTAATACTTCATCAACAGTTTTACCTTTGGCATAAGCTTCAAAAGCTGCAACTTGTTCAAACCATTCTTTTCCGATAGCACTAGCCTTAGCTAAGCCATACTCTGCGCCTTTTTCAACCTTAGTTTTACTTGGTGTAGCTTCTTTTAATTCTCCTTCAGCTGTATATGCAACTTTATTTTGAGCTACATCAAATTTAACTTCAACAATCTTACCATCCTGTAATACTAAACCAGCAAAGTAAGTATTAGCTTCAACTTTACCTTCCTTATCTTCAGTAGGATTAGTTGAACTTAGCATGGTTACATTTCCTAAACCAGCTTTATAAGTAGCTGTGCTTGCT
>JAEWGY010000102.1 GCA_023388035.1 Bacillota bacterium
GCGTTATCGATTAGAAAATAGCATTGAGGTAATTGATAATAATAATCATGATGTTAAAGTTTTAGCTTTTAAACTATTGTCTTTTGATAATCTAATCATAAGGCATGACCCTAAACTTATCAGAGCCTGTTTTAAAGAAATTTTATGTCATTTAGCAAAGAAATAAAGAATGAATTATGCAATCTTGAATTAAATGATTGTTGTGCAAAAGCTAAGCTTAGTGCGCTTTTTAAAATATTATCAAGTGTCAGTCTTAAACAATCGAAGATGTTAATTGTGATTAGATGTTTTAATCCAAGTATTGCTAGAAGAATTAAGATCCTGTTTAAACAACTCTATAATTCAGATTTAGATTTAAAAATTTTAAAAAATACAAAACTTAAAAAAGAACATGTCTATGAATTAGTATCTAATGATGATGTTAAGGATATTTTAATAGACCTAGGTATTTATAATAATGAGAAGGGTTTTTTAAATAAGGTTGAATATAGAATCATTAAAAAAAATTGCTGTGCTAGAGCTTATCTAGCTGGTGTTTTTCTCGCCTGTGGATCTTGTAATAGTCCTAAATTATCCAATTATCATTTAGAATTCGCAATTAAAGATGAAGATTTTGCTGATCATATAATTAGTTTACTAGCTAGATTTAAAATTAGTGCTAAGAAATTTAAAAGGCGTAATCAATTTATTATTTATTTTAAAAAATCTGATAAGATAAGTGATTTTTTAAAACTAATCGGAAGTCTTAATGCACTATGGAACTTTGAAGAAATCAGGGTTAATAAAGATTTTATCTTATCACTTAATCGTTTAAGTAACTGTGAAAACGCTAATGAATTAAAGATATTACAAACAGCCAAAAAACATGAAGAGATGATTCATAAGGTCTATGAATTAAATCTATATCCAAAACTTGATATAAAACTCAAAGAGATTGTCGATTTAAGAATGGCTCATCCTGAGGCTAGTTTAAATGAATTATGTAAAGAATTTGAACTAAGATATCATGAAAAGATAACTAAATCAGGTCTTAATCATCGTTTTACTAAATTAGAAAAAGTACTTAATAATTATAAATAGGAGGAAATATGAAAGAACTATTACTAACAATCGTTTTAGCCATTATTTTGATTCTTCTTTGGCCACTAATAAAATTCTTCTTTTTCTTTATTTTGATACTTTTAATTGTAATTATAATTTTAATCTTTCTTTTTGTTAGAAAGTTTAAAAGAAATTATAAAGAGGTATCAGTTGAATATGAGGAAAAACAAAAAAAGAATCTTGATGATGCGATAGAAGTGGAGTTTAGAGAAAGAAATGGTAAATAGAATAAATGACTTAACACAGGCGAGAAATAAATTTAAGCTTAAAATTAATGATGGTGATGAAATTTTTGAAATTGATAATTTTTACTATGCTCATTTTAAAAAGGAAGTTATGATGGCTTATGATGAAGTATTTCGAGTTAATTTCTTAAGTGATCATAATCTTAATCATGAGAATTTTGAAATCAATTTTAATCTTTTAGATGATTATTATAAGCATGAGGTTCTATTATCTTTCGCGCATTATGATAAAAGATTAGAAAGATATAATTATGAATCATTTATCAGACATAAGTATTTAGAAATTGAAGATAAATTCAGTTATATTGATAAAATAGAAAAATTAAAAGATCCTAGTATTGCATTAGAATTATATAGTCGTTTTATGGATAAATTTGATTTATATATAAAAAGAGATTTAAAGTATTATGAGGATCTAATCGCTAGCTTAAATCAGAATGAATCACTTTATTTAGTAAATGATAATGCTTATATGCTTGTTAGTGAATATGATGATCATTATTTAGTGAGTGAACTTATCTATTTTGATAAGAAGGCTATTGAAAATATTATCGCTTTTCTTGCGGATAAAAAGCTCATTATTAGATTAAGTGAACATGAAGCCTTAGATCGCTTTTTTAAGGCTAAAACCTACTATGAGAATTCCTACATGTTAAAGATTAATGATTATCAATTATTATCACGAGTTTATAATAAAAGAATTAATACTATCAATGATTTTAGGAAAATCAGTAATAAAACATCTTGGGTGAATTTTAGATGATTTCGCAGTTTATTTGTATTATGAAAATTAATTTAATCACCTTTGGTGGTGGTTATTCAATTACCCCAGTTATCATTAATGAATTTAGTGATAAAAGAAAGTTAATTGCGAAAGATGAAATAATTGATTTAATTGCTATAGCTCAATCTGTCCCAGGTCCATTAGCGGTTGGTCTTTGTATTCTTTTAGGTTATAAATTACATGGCTTTAAAGGAGCCTTAACTTTTGCCTTAGCTGCTATTTTACCACCACTTATTGTAATTAGTCTAATTTATACAATTTATGATAAATTTAGGGATAATGCAATGATAAGAATTATCATGAATGGAATGAGTGCTGCTATTTGTGCCATTCTTTTTGTAAGTTCCTACGATCTTGCTAAAATCGCTTTGAAAAAATATCCAATTTTCAGTTTTATATTATTATCTTTAGCATTTATAGCAGTATACTTTTTAAAGCTTAATGTTGGTTATATTATTATTACAGCTGCCTTTATTTC
>JAEWGY010000031.1 GCA_023388035.1 Bacillota bacterium
GAAAGAAAAGAGGTGATTAAATTTACTAAAAGCCAAGGAAGACGGAATTTTATTGATTTAATTAAGGGAGTATCAGGTTCTTCTAAGGCACTAGCACCTGCAAATTTTGCGACATCTTCATGATGCTCTTCAACGATGACATCGATGATATCATCAACCGTGATAATACCAATTAATTGTTTTTTACGATTAACAACAGCAATTGCGTGTAAGTCATATTTAGAAACTAAATTAGAGACATATTCCTGATCATCTTCAGGATAACAATAAATAATATTATCATCCATAATTTCTTCCATTCTAACATCCTTAGAGCTAGATATTAGATCTCTAATCGATACTACACCAATTAGTTCTTTATTTTGTGTTGTTATAAAGATGGGATCAATTACCTCTGATTTAGGAGCTATCAATCTTAATTTATCAAGACATTCACCAACCGTATGATAAGTACTAAAACAAACATATTCAGTAGTCATAATCCCACCTGCTGAATCTTCTTTATAACTTAGCAGGGTATTTATGATCTTTTGGTCTGATAATTTCATTAAATTAATCAGTTCCTTCTGTTTATTAACTTTAAGTTCGCCTAATACGTCAACAATATCATCTTTAGACATGAATGAAAAGATTCTTAACATTCGATTAGAATCAATATGATCAACTAAGGTTATTTGTAATTCTAAGGAACATTGTTCAAATACTAAGGCTAAATCTTCATCACTTAATTTATTGATGATTTGATCTAACTCATCTTCCTTAAAATCTTCTAAGATAGCTGCAATATCAATGGAGTGCTCATTTTCTAATAGTTCCTCACTACTACTTTCTAAAACTCTAACAAGTTCTTCTTTTTCTAATTTATCTCTTAGATCCATAAGCAACCTCCTAATTTAAATTATGAAAGCTCACCGCTTTCTATTTGAGCGATTAAATCAACACGTCTTTTGTGTCTGTCTCCTTCAAACTGATGTTTTAAAAAGGAACTTAGAATTTCTTTCGCAAGTTCGATGCCTACTACTCGTGAGCCTAAACAAAGACAATTTGCATCATTGTGTATTCTAGACATCTTTGCACTATAGGTATCAGAGCAAACACAGGCTCTTATACCCTTACACTTATTTAAAGCCAGGGAAATACCAATACCAGTACCACATAAGCCGATACCTAAATCAACTTCTTTATTTTGTAAAGCCTTTGCGAGCTTTAAGCCATATAAGGGATAATCACAAGAAGCATTATCATCACTTCCAAGATTTAGTACTTCATAATTATTTTCCTTTAAAAATTCGATTAATACTTTTTTAAGTTCTAAGGAACTATGATCATTTGCAATACCGATTTTCATTCTGCCTCCTTTATAAAAATATTTGCATAAGGTAAAGTTTTAATAAACTCACAAAAAGCCTTCCATTCTGGTAAACGGTGGTTTTTTCTTTGGTGATAGATGGTTTTTAGTTGTCGATAATTAGTAGTCATTCTAGCACTAAGTCTAAAGCCAGCCGGATTTGAATAAAGTATCTTAAGATAAAGATCTTTTAATTTAGGATCTTTAGGATTAATGCTATGTAACTTATTATATTCATTAACTAATTCCTTCATTCTTTTAATTATTGCTTTATCTACATACTTAATATAAGCCTTATCTAAATCAAATTTAGTAATGCGATGCATGGTCGATTGTGAAGATACAAAATCGATAAAATGATATCTTTGCATTTCAACCCAAGCCTTGTTAGAAAAGCATAAATCAAATTGAACAATGATACCATTTAAAAAATTATCATGGCCAGATCCAATACTTGATGCAGCTAATGATTTAATGGTATTAGTGACTTCATCATTTAATTTTTTTAAATCTGTAGCCATGGGATATTTACTAGCCTTAAAAGATTCCTTAAGACCATAAACTTTAACTTTAGAAACAACATCCTTATATTTCATAATCTTTCATCCTTAAATAAATCATAATAACTTGTAAATCACTTGGATTGATACCTGATATTCTTGCAGCTTGACCAAGTGTTAAAGGTTTAATTTTATTGAGTTTAGCTCTTGCTTCTAGTGCTAAATTATCGATTTGATTATAATCATTTATTCTCGCAAGTGAAATATTATCCATTTTTGCTAGTTTTAAAGCTTCACGTTTGCACTTTTTAATATAGCCATCATATTTTAAATTAATACTAAGCTTCTCACCAACTAAATGATCATAATTTAAATCATAATACTTACTAATTAATTTTAAGTCAACCTTAGGTCTTTTAAGTAAGTCTAAAGCTGAAATACTGATATTTTCTGAAATAATAGCTAAATCTTTTAATTCCTTAACGATTGGTAAATTACCCTTAATTTTGATCTTAGAAAGCTCATTTGCTAATTCCTCTACTTGATTATTAATTTCTTTAATTCGATCATAAAAAATTTCATCTAATAATCCTAGCTTATAAGCTTTTTCACTTAAGCGATCATAGGCATTATCATGTCTTAATAGTAAGCGATATTCAGCTCTTGAAGTAAGTAAGCGATAGGGTTCATTAGTACCCTTGGTACATAAATCATCAATCATGACACCAATATATGCTTCATCGCGTCCAAGAATAAAGGGATCCTTATTATTGATTTTTAAATAACAATTAATACCTGCCATAATACCTAAACCTGCAGCTTCCTCATAACCACTAGTTCCTAAAATTTGACCAGCAATGAATAAATTATCAATGAGCTTAGTTTCTAGATTTTTCTTGATGTCTAAAGGATCAAAGGCGTCATATTCAATGGCGTAGGCATATTTTATGACCTTAGCATTTTCTAAACCAATTATTGATTTGATCATTTTATCCTGAACAGCTATTGGCATTGATGAAGAGAAACCTTGAATATAGATGGTGTCTAATTCTCTTGATTCAGGTTCTAAGAAAATTTGATGTCTTTCCTTATCACTAAAGCGAACTATTTTATCTTCAATCGAAGGACAGTACCTAGGTCCAACACTATTAACCTTACCTGAATACATGGTTGACTTAGTTAAATTATTTTCTATGATACTTTGAGTTTCTTTAGTAGTATAGGTTAGATAGCAGGGGAATTGTTTTTCAAAGTCCATAATCATTGACTCATCAGTTAGTAAATTGAAACTGTTAAATTCCTTAGTTCCTAATTCTTTATTTACCAATTGATAATTAACACTATCCTTATGAATTCTTGGTGGGGTACCAGTTTTTAATCTTTGTAATTTAAAACCTAAATCCTCAAGCTGCCTTGAAAGATACGTTGAGGTATCTTCATTATCAGGACCACTGCTACTAATATCAGCTCCTCTCATAACCTTAGCATCAAGATAAGTACCGGTTGTAAGGATTATGGCCTTGGCATGGATTATTTCATCATTAAGATAGACGCCACAGGCAGTATTATCTTTAATATATAATTTATCCACTCTAGCTTCTTTAATTTCTAAATGAGGTAATTTCTCAAGTTCTGCCCTCATTAATTTAGAGTAGAGTAATTTATCACTTTGAACTCTTAGCGCTCTTACCGCAGGACCTTTAGCACTATTTAGGATTTTAAATTGTAAGGCACTAAGATCAGCAATTTTAGGCATGATGCCACCTAGAGCATCAATTTCTTTAACAACAATCCCCTTAGCTGGTCCACCGACGGAAGGATTGCAAGGCATCTTTGCGATGTTTTCTTTAGCTAAGGTTAATAGTAAGGTTTTAAGCTTTAGCTTTGCAAGGATATGAGCAGCTTCACAGCCAGCATGCCCAGCACCTATTACAATTACATCATAATTATTCATGAGCTAACTTCCACTCCTTATCAATTTCCTTAATTAGTTTATTATAACTCTTTTCCTCTTTTTTACTTAAGGCATCATATAAGTCTAATAAGCGATAGTAAAGATTTAATTTCCTTAGATCTAAAGCCAGGATATAAAGTCCTTTAATAGTATCGATTGCTAGAGCATAATCCTTAGCAGCGATGTAGGCTTTATATAATTTAAAATTTTCATCGGCTAGATAATGTTTAAGGATCTTTTGATATTCTTCCATACTACCGAATAATTCAATAATCTCATCTTTATTAATCATCTTTAACTCCTAATTTCAATTTTAAAATCAAGCTTTGAATATTTCGCAAAGCGATATCTTAGTATAGTTAGTAAACCTATTATTTCATTATCATAAAAAGATCTAGGATTATAAACTATTAAATGATAATGATCATTAATCTTTTTAAGTATTAAATAATCATTTAAATGATAATAATCACTTAGCTTCTTAATTTCTTTTTTAAGCTTAATTAAATCGTGTGGTAAATAATTAATTCTTTTAAGTTTAGTGATTAAGTATCTTAAATGAATAATTAGTTCAGCTAAATCTAGATTATGATCGTTTTGTGTAAAACTATCTAAACCAACTTTTTTAATTTCCTTAAAAAGTTTAGCTGAAATAAATTCCTGATGATCAAGACGATAATATAGATCTAAATGACGGGGTAATTTATAGTCAAAATCACTTAAGTATATCGGTAAGCTTAAAATCTTTAAATCTTTGATATAAAGCGAAAGATAATCATCATCCTTATTAGTCGCATTAAGGAAGCTTTGATAAGAATTAAAACCATTCTCTTTATTATAATACTTCCACATTGAATCAGCCTTAAGTTTTTTAATTTTCGCAATTCTACCAAAAGCAACTACCGACTTATTATAAATACGATTATGGGATCTTAATTTAAAGAAAATATAATCATTAGGATAGACGCCTTTGATTTTACGATATGGCTTAAAATAGTTAAAATTACTTAAGGATTCATAACGCATATAAGCAAAAGTTTTTTCATCGATAACCGATATAATGTTCATATTAAAATTATAACATTAAATATAGATATGGTATAATTATATAATGTCGAAACTATTAAGATTATTAAAACCATATTTTTTATTAATTTTAACAATCTTATTTTTTGTAATTTTGAATGTTAATTTAAACTTAAAAATCCCTGAATATACCGCAAACATTGTGAATGTTGGGATTGCAAGAGGAGGTTTTGATAAGGAACATTTAACATTTATCGCAAGTGATTCTTTTGCGAAATTAGAATTAAATAAGGAAATAGAAAATTATTTTAAAGAGAACTATACCTTAGCTTTAAAGGGTAGTAGTGTAAGTATTTTAAATCAAGAAATTGATTTAAAGAAGGATGCTTATATTTTAACCGGCAAAGGAAATAGTGAATTTGATAAAATTTTTGTTTTAAGCAAATTTAAAGAATTAAACATTCAAGGAGCAGAGGATTTCGATCTTAAAACCAGTCTTAATTCAATGCTGATTAATGAATATAACGATTTAGGCTTTAATAGTACAAAGGTCCAAAATGATTATATTATAAGTACTGGTCTTAAGATGTTAATTTTTGCGATTAGTGCTGCTATTTTAATTATTCTTTCTAGCTTTTTAGCTGGTTTTATTGGTGCTAGGGTTGCTAGAAAATTACGTCGCAGGGTCTATGATAAAGTCTTAGCCTTTTCCAATCTAGAAGCTAATAAGTTTGGGGTATCAAGTTTAATAACTAGGACAACCAATGATATTGAAAATGTTAGATTACTAATTGCGATGGGTCTTCGTGCTATGCTTAATGCTGTTGTATTAGAAATTAGCGCTTTAATGAAGCTTGTTGCTTATCCTAAGGTTTTAAGCATAATTGGTGGCGTTATCTTCTTTATCGGTTTATTTATTGTTGGTGCTAGTGCCTTTATCATTCCTAGATTTAAAAAAGAAAGAAAATATACCGATCGTAATAATCAGATTATCCGTGAATTTTTAAGTGGGGTTTTAGTAATAAGAGCCTTTAATCAGGATCATAAAGAAGAAGAAAGATTTAATCGTAATAATAAAGAAGTATATCGTAATTATCGTGCTATTCAATATACTGTAAGTTCAATCTTTCCTATTTTAATCTTTGCGATTAATATCATGTCAGTTATCATCATTTATTTTAGCGCTACTCAAATTGAACAAGGCTTATTAGGAATAGGTGATATTATTGCTTTTACGCAATATGCGATGATGATGGTTTGGACTTTTATACATATGTCTTTTATGGTATTTGAAATACCAAGAACCATGGTTTCAATTAATCGTATCTATGAAGTTTTAGATAATCCAATCGCTATTGTTGACGGCACGTTAGAGTTAATTAAAAAAGGTGATACTATTTTAGAATTTAAGGATGTTTGTTTTAAATATCCTAATGCAAGTGACTGTGTTATTGAAAATATTAATTTCAGCTTAAAAACTAAAGAAACGATTGCTTTTATTGGATCAACCGGTAGTGGTAAGTCAAGTATCATTAATCTAATTCCTCGTTTTTTTGAAGCAACATGTGGCAATATTCTTTTATATAATCAAGATATTAAAGATTTAAAACTTGAAGATTTACGTGATCGCATTGCTTTTGTACCGCAGAAAGCTCAATTATTAAAAGGTGATATTAGAATGAATTTAGCGATGAATAAAAAGCTTAGTGATGAGGAATTAGATAAGGCTTTAAAGATCGCTTCAGCTTATGACTTTGTTTATGCTAAAGAAGGTTTAGATACTAAGGTAGCCATGAATGGTAATAATTTCTCAGGTGGTCAAAAACAAAGACTAGCAATCGCTAGAGCCTTAGCTTCAGTTAAGGATCTACTTATCTTTGATGATTCTTTTTCAGCACTTGATTTTAAAACTGATGCCTTGGTTAGAAAAAATATTAAAGAATACTTAAAAGAAACTAATGCAGCCTGTATCATTGTAGGACAAAGAATAGGTAGTATCATGGATGCTGATTGTATTTATGTACTTGATGAAGGTAGAATTGTAGCTAGTGGAAAGCATCATGAATTACTTAAAAATTGTTCTATTTATTTAGAAATAGCTAAGTCACAATTAAGTGAAAAGGAGTTATTCAATGAGAAATAAGAAGTATCCTGGAGTACTTAGAAGTCTTATGCATTATGCTTCTAAATACTATCTAAAACTATTTATTCTAGCTATTTCCCTTGCTACCTATACGATTCTTAATACTGTTCATCCACGTATTTCAGCTAAAATAACCAATCATATTTATGATGGTATCCGTTCTAAATTCAGTGGTGGAGCTGGTATTGACTTTAGTGCTATTAATCAGATTATTTTCAGTTTAATTATTTTATTTATTATCATAATTATCCTGATGTTTATTTCCGAGTTACTAACATCACATATAGCTGTAAATCTATCCTATACAATTCATAGTGATGCTGCTTATAAATTTAAAAAATTACCACTTGCTTATTTTGATCGTAATGCCAGTGGTGATGTTTTATCCAGGTTTACTAATGATATTGCACAAATTCAAAATTCCTTTACTAATATTGTAGCTGAATCAATTAGATGTGTAATTCAAGTTATCGGTTATTTAATAATGATGTTATTAATTTCTTGGAAGTTATCAATCATTGTAATCTTAGTTTTACCAGTAAGTACAGGACTCATCTCAATGATTTTTATTAAAGTTGAAAAAGTCTTTAAGCAAAAACAGGAAACCATTGGTAGGTTAACTGCTAATGTTGAAGAAATATATAGTAATTCTAATATTGTTAGAAGCTTTAATTATGAAAAGGTAGCTAAGAAGGAATTTGATGAAATTAATGCACAATTATATAAGAGTGATTATCTAGCTTCTTTTTTAGGAACTATCAGCTTTCCAATTGCTGATATTGTAAGTAATATTGCTTATATTTTGGTTGCTTTAGTTGGGGGACTTGAAGTTATTTCAAGAAATTTATTAATAGGTGATGTTCAAGCTTTTATTCAATATACCCGTAATTTTAATTATCCTATAACTCAAGTAGGGCAAATCTTTAGTCAGTTCCAACTATTAAAGGCTGCTTGTGATCGTATTTTTACCTTTATTTATGAAGAAGAAATGGAAGATGAAAGTCATAAACAAAATCATTTTGAAGCGATTGGTAATGTTAGTTTTAAAAATGTTCACTTTGGTTATTCTAAGGATAAAATAATCATTAATGATTTCTCAATGGACATTAAAGCTGGTGAGAATATTGCGATAGTAGGACCGACTGGAGCTGGCAAGACGACCTTAGTTAAATTGTTAATGCGTTTTTATGAACTTAATGGTGGCAGTATTATGATAGATGGTGTTAATATTGCTGATTTAAATAAATTAGCTTTAAGAGATAATATTGGTATGGTATTACAGGATGCTTGGCTTGAATCGGAGAGTATCTTAACTAATATGCGCTTTGCGAAGGCTGATGCTAGTGAGGAAGAAATTATTACCGCTTGTAAGAAGGCTTATTGTCATCACTATATTCAAACACTGGAAAAGGGTTATGAAACAGTTTTAGATGTTGATTCGGAAATGATTTCAGCAGGTCAAAAACAGCTTATTACAATTGCGAGAGTATTTTTAAAGGATCCTAAAATTTTAATTCTTGATGAAGCTACTTCATCAGTTGATACTAGAACTGAAGCTTTAATTCAAAAATCAATGGAGAAATTAATGGAGAATAAAACTTCATTTGTAATCGCTCATCGTTTATCAACAATTAGAAATGCTGACAAGATCATTGTGATGGATCAGGGTGATATTGTAGAGGTTGGTAATCATGAAGAATTATTAGCTAAAAAGGGATTCTACGAGAAATTATAC
>JAEWGY010000035.1 GCA_023388035.1 Bacillota bacterium
TAATCTTTATCTTCTTGCTGCAACAATTTGACGGATACATCCTAGGACCTAAAATACTAGGTGATAGTATTGGTGTATCACCTTTATGGATTATTATTGGAGTAATTATAGGAGGAGGCTTAATGGGTCCTATAGGTATGATTATAGGTGTACCATTATGTGCTTTAATTAAATCAGAATTACTCTATTTCCTAGAAAAAAAGGAAGCTAAACTTAATAAAACTACTTAATCTATATCATAGATATAGATTTTTTATTGTTCACTAATGATTGATTATCTTTTCATAGCCTTCTTATAAAAAGACATTTAGAATTTTAATCCTAAATGTCTTTATTTTTGCTTTTTTATTTTGAAAGGAAACTACAGCTTAAATTTATTTTCTTATAATTTTAAATCGATATCTAGTTTGTTGATTATATTCTTCATTTGCTTTTAAGATTGAACTTGGGAAATGACTATAGTTTATTGCATTGGGCCAATTCTGAGTCTCAAGACAAATGCCACTCTGATTTTTATATACTATATTTTTACCTTTTTCCCCTTCAATGAAATTAGCGCTATAAATCTGAATTCCTGGTTTTGTTGTAAAACATTCTAATAATATATTATCATTTTTAAGACTGGCTGCTAATTTTAAAGCTCCTACACTTTCTTTATGCAAAATAAAATTATGATCTAAACCTTTTGCAGCCTTAAGTAAATTATCACCTGAATTTAAGACCTCATCTAAATTTTTAAAGTCCGTAAAATCTAAACAGGTATCACTTACTGATTTAATATCACCATTAGGATAAGACTGATCGCCATTATCAGTGAATTCTTTTGCCTCTAATTTTAGATAATGTCCTTTTAAAGTATTCTTAGCTTCACCAAATAAATTAAAATAACCATGCCAAGTTAAATTACAAAGAGTATTTTCATCACTACTAGCCTTATAAACTATATCAAAATCTAAGTGATCCTCACTTGCATTTAAAATATATGTAACATATACTTTTAAATTCCCTGGAAATTCATTCTCACCATTTTTTGATAAATATGATAAAGTAATACTATTTTCTTTTAAGGATTCAAGTTTCCAAATTTTATTACTAAATCCATCTATCCCACCGTGTAATAAATGATTTTCTGAATTGGCTTTTAAGCAATATTTTTTTGAATCTAATACAAAGCTTGCGTTAGCAATTCGATTCGCAACCCTTCCAACTATTGCTCCAAAGTACTTATCCTGTTTAGGGTAATCTTCTGCCTTAGCAGGACCTAATAATACATCAATATCTTTTTCACCATCATTGATGATAAGCGAGATAGTTGTTGCTCCATAATCGGTAATTTTTAATATGACAGGTCTTTTATTAAATTCGGTTGTTATTGTATAAGTATTAAACATTATTTATCTCCTTTTAACTTCTATTCTTATTAAAAGCAGTCTTTTATTTAATAATAATTTTATTCAAAAACGATAGCTCCTAGTTTTCTGATAGTTAAAACCTTACAACTTCCTTTACCAAAATATCGTTCTATGAAACTTACATATTCACTTAGCTTATTATTTTCTACAAATACTTGAATAGTCCCTGCAAACCCACCTCCGTGAACTCTTAAAGCTCCTTCGTTTTTAAGGAAGGTCTTAGTTAAAGCTAGGGCTACTGACATCGCTTGGCTAGTATAATCATTATCAGGATAGATATTCTGTAAATACATCCATGAAGATTTTCCTGATTCATTAATATAATTAAGAAATGCTTTAAGATCATTTTTCTTTATAGCACTAACTGCAGCTTCTACTCTTTCTTGCTCACTAAAGAAATGCAGGGCTCTTAAAATTGATCTATTAGAAACCTTATCCTTCATTTCATGAACCTTGCTTAGAAATTCTTCAAATTCAACTTCTCTTAAATATTGCTTATCAAAATAATTTGCTACTTCCTTCATTTCCTTTGGTATTGAAGCGTAGGCATTAGTAAGATTAGCATGACTAGCACCAACATCTAAGATACATAAGGAATAATTATGATCTTTTAAATCAAAATTGAGTGGTTCGATAATTGGATTTTCACTATCTTTAAAATCGATATATACAATAGAACCAAGTGCACAAGCCATTTGATCCATAAGACCACAAGGCTTACCGAAATAGATATTTTCCGCTTCCTTACCTATCTTAGCCCATTCAATATTATTAACCTTTTCAGCCTTAAAGAATTTTGAAGCAATCATAGCAATCAGTACTTCAATAGCAGCTGATGAAGAAAGTCCTGAACCGGGTAAAACCTCTGAAGTGCAAATTAAATCAAAACCTACTGGTTTATAACCTTTGCGATGATAGCTTGCTATTATTCCTCTTAAAAGAGCAAGTGTTGTTTCCTTCTCTTTTTCATTAACTTCAAGCTCATTTATATCCATTTCAATAAGATCCCAACCTAATGATTTTAATCTTATTTTATTAGTATTATTTAATGAACCAACCGCAATAATATCTTGACTTATAGCTCCAGCTAAAACCTTACCATGTTGATGATCAGTATGATTACCGATAATTTCAGTTCTACCAGGGGTTGAGAAACATAATATCTCATGATTATCATCAATCTTAAATTCTTTTTTAAACTCGTCTATTAACGAAAGTAAACGTTTTTTAGCTTTATTTACATCAGTATAAATACTAGTAAAGATTGAGTCTAGCTCAGTAGCTTCAATCATTTCTTGATACCTTTTTATAGTATACATTTTTACCTCTTTCCAATAGTTAATTAAGATTCTATTGTTTCTTAACGTTTAACTAAATATTTTCTCATATCTAAGGCGCAGGCAACTAAAATAATGCCACCTTTAATTGCGTATTGTAATTGTTGATCCATTCCAAGTAATGGAAGAGCTACGAATATTAGTCTTAATAGTAATACCCCAAGAATGATACCACTAATCTTACCGATACCACCAACAAATGAAACGCCACCTATAACACAGGCTGCAATCGCATCTAATTCATAGTTAAACCCTGTATTCGGTGTATTAGAAGCAATTCTTGCTCCTTCCATAAATCCAGTATAACCATAAAGTGCTCCTGCTAGTGCAAATACCGCAATGGTTGTTAGAACGATATTTACACCTGAAACTCTAGCTGCTTCTTCATTAGATCCTAGTGCAAACATATTCTTACCAAATTTTGTTTTATTCCAGATAAACCACATAATTGCTGTTAAGATAAGTGCGTAAATTACATAGTTAGGGATGCTGGCAGTTTGATTATTACCAATTGGTATTTTAATAAATGAACCGACAACAAAATTTCGATAGCCTTCATCTAAGCCTGAAATAGCTTGACCCTTTGTTCCACCTTGCTGTATATATACTAGTAATGTAGTGAATAATATAAGTTGTGTTGCTAATGTTACGATGAATGGATGTAGCTTAAATTTAGCAACCCAAAAACCATTAAATGCTCCAATTGCAGCACCTATTAGTATCACAATAATTAATACTAAAGGAATAGGAAGGGGGTTAAGTCCTGCCCACATCTTACTTGGAGCATTAATTGCTTGAAGTAAAGATGCCGCTATACACGCTGTAATACCAACGGCTCTACCAGCTGATAAATCTGTACCTGTAAGTACAATTGTTCCTGCAATACCTAAGGCTACAGGTAAATAAGCAGCTGTTTGAGATAATAAATTTATTAGTGAAATAGGTTTTAAAAAGGTAGGTCTAGTTACACTTACATAGATAACAATGCAAAGCATAATTACTATTAGTGCATTATTGATTAGAAGATTACCTATCTTTTTCGCATTCCACTTGCTCTCTAATTTTTCTTTTTGCCCTTGTAACATTTTCTCTCCTTATACATATTTTGCTGCTAAAGTCAGGATATCCTCCTGAGTGCAGGTCTTAGGATTAACTTCTCCTGCTAGCTTACCTCCTGACATTACTAGAATCCTATCACATAGACCTAATAATTCAGGCATTTCTGAAGAAACGATTATAATTCCTTTTCCTTCTTGTGCTAACTCAATTATAAATTGATATATTTCATACTTAGCCCCTACATCAATACCTCTTGTAGGTTCATCAAGAAGTAATATTTCTGGTTTCGTTAATAACCATCTACCAAAAATTACCTTTTGTTGATTACCACCAGATAGAGATCTTATTTGCGTTTTATCACTAGGAGTTTTAATCTTAAGTGAATTAATCATTCTATGAGTATCTTCTTTAGCTGCTTTACTACTTAGCCATAATTTATTTTTAATATAACTATTTAAATTAGAAATAATGGTATTATCTGTAATATTTAAAATAGAAAAAATACCAGTTGCTCGTCTTTCTTCGGTAACTAAAGCAAAACCATTTTTGATAGCTGATTTTGGATGTTTATTACTAATTTCCTTACCATGTAAAAATATCTTACCGCCGTCTTTAGTCATTGCACCGAATAGATTCTCTAATAACTCGGTTCTACCAGAACCATCCAAACCAGCAACACCTAAAATTTCACCCTCGTGTAAATTAAAACTAACATCATCTAATTTAGTATATTTACCAGACATATTTTTAACTTCTAAAATTACATCACCAACCTGATTATATTTAGGCGGAAATCTATTGGTTAATTCACGTCCGACCATTAATTTAATGATCATCTGCATGTCTAGTTCTGCAGAAGGCTTGGTTGCTATCCACTTACCATCACGCATTATGGTAATTTCATCACTTATTCTTAAAATCTCATCCATTTTATGAGAAATATAAATAATACCACAGCCTCTATCTTTTAACATCTTAATAATTTTAAAAAGATGTTCAACTTCAGCTTCTGTAAGTGATGAAGTTGGCTCATCAAAAAC
This sequence comes from Bacillota bacterium, assembly GCA_023388035.1. Lineage (GTDB taxonomy): Bacteria > Bacillota_I > Bacilli_A > Erysipelotrichales > Erysipelotrichaceae > RGIG5681. The sequence continues at coordinate 4,849 of JAEWGY010000035.1, forward strand.
AATAATCTTCGAATTATAAGAAACGGCCTTTACAATTTCAAGCATCTGCCTTTGTGAAACAGGCATACTTGACATAATTTGTTTAGGATTAACCTTTAATCCTAATTCATCAAATAGTTTTTTAGTTTGCTCTTTCATAATCTTTTCGCTAACCGCAATCTTACATGCAGTTGGATATCTACCAAGCCAAAGATTATCTTGAACACTTCTTGTTAGTGCTTGATTAAGCTCTTGGTGAACCATTGCTACACCATTTTCGAGTGCTTCTTTGGAATTCTTAAAATTAACTTCCTTCCCATCTAATTTAATGGTTCCAGAATCAGCTTTATAGATTCCAAAAAGACATTTCATAAGTGTTGATTTACCAGCTCCGTTTTCGCCCATAAGAGCATGAACACTTCCTGCCTTAACAGTTAAATCGACATTATCAAGCGCCTTAACACCGGGGAATTCTTTTGTTATCCCCTTCATTTCTAATAAGACACGTTTTTCCATTACTCCTCCATTTATGTGTCTACAATAAAGAAATAGGGGGTTATACCCCCACTTTATTTTAAGTTTTTATTAAGCAGGCTTAATGATTGTCCTTTGTCCATTTTTGATATGGAACACGGATCTTAGCTACACCCTGATCAACATTAAAGCTTCCTGTATCATCCATTAAATTCTTACCTTCTTTAATATTTTTCACTAGGGCTGTAAGGGTACTTGCCATACCTACGTTATCTTGCTTAACAGTACCTGTCATTTCACCAGCTTTAATTTTTTGTTGTGCTGTTTCAGTAGCATCTACCCCGAAAATTGGAATATATTTAGCGCCTTCTTTGTTATAGCCAGCATTTTGTAAAGCTGATAATGCACCAAGAGCCATATCATCGTTATTAGCAATAACGATTTCTACCATATTTTTATCATTTTCGGTAAAGTTACTTAAAATATTTGACATATAATCATTAGCAGCTGCTGCTGACCAGTTTCCATCTTTGTCTACTAAATACTTAGTGCTTGCATTTGCATCAAAGTAAACTAAAGGTTTTTTACCAGCTTCTTGTAATAATTTATCAGCATCTTCTACTGCAAACTGAGTACGAGCTTCAGCTTCTTGATTACTTTCTTGACCCTTAAACATTACATAAGAAATTTGGCCATCACCATTAAGGTCAACTGTATCGTAGTTAGCTTTTAAGAAATCGGCAATTAATTCACCTTGTAAGTGTCCAGCTTCAGGAGCATCAGTTCCAACGAATGCTGCCTTTTCATATCCTTTAACAACATTATCACTCACTTCACGATTGAAGAAAACCACAGGAATATTAGCTTCTTTAGCGATATTTGCAATTTCCTTTGCGGCATCTTCTGATGATGTTTCAACAATATTCACAAGTAATAAATTGGTACCACTTGCTACTGCTGTTTTAATCGCATCAGTCTGTGTTGTTTGACTTGCTGCAGCATCATAATTCTTATATGCTACCCCAAGATTATCTAACATCTTATCTAATTCATTACGAACTGTAGATATATAGATATCAGCAAAATTATAGTAGAACACTCCTACATTTAAAGTTGCTTGTTCACTGTTTTGTCCTTGCTTTGTATCCTCAGTTGTTGTTTTGCTTTCGCTTTTCTTACCACAACCGACAAGACCTAATGCAAGAAATAAAACTAGTAATAAAGAAATAAGTTTCTTCATCATTTTCCTCCCATTGTATTAGCTAATTGTTTAGCTTAATTTAATAATATCACTTTCATTTTTATATTTCAACCGTTTACATCTCTTTTGCTTATTAAAATATTCTTAGACTTGTTTTAGGATTTAGACAAAAACTTATTGTTGAATAAAACTAAATTAAAATGAGAAATTTAATTCAGATTCCTATGTTAATAATTTAAATGTTTCTAAACTATCAAGAGAATTAAATTGTAAACATAAAAAATTAGACATAAGTCTAAACTGTATTATACTTAAAAAACTAGGAACACTTAATCGAAATAAATTGGACAAACCATCTTGACTTTTATATATTGTCTTAAATTTAATATTATATTTTTAGTAGGTAAATTTGTTTTACTTGAACTTATGTCAATATATTCGAAATGACATTTGTGAATTCAACAGAAAAATAATGAAATAAAAAGTAAAAAGATTGGTTTTGAATTTAAATATTATTATATGACTTTATGTTCTCATAACAAAAATTTTATCTAATTGGTGATCAATAATGATTCTTTTAGCATGGAAAGAAAATTTGTCATACTTAAGG
>JAEWGY010000049.1 GCA_023388035.1 Bacillota bacterium
AGATAATTTATACTCCCGCTATCTTTTTTATAAATACCAGTTAGTATTTTCATCAAAGTTGACTTACCAGCTCCATTTTCACCCATCAATGCATGAACTTCACCCTTCCGTAATTCAAGTGCTGCATTTTTAAGAGCTTGAACCCCTGAGAACGATTTATTAATACCATTCATTCTTAGTAGAACATTCTCCATTTACTACTCCTCTCACTATCTCTTAATTTTTATCCATAATAATTGTTTGCGCTTTCACTATTTAAATTTAATTTTAGCTTTCTAAGCTAAAATTAAACTGAACTTTAATTAACTACCTTTCTTTCTTTGTCCGTATGTTTTAAATTTCTCTGCCATAAGTTCCATTTCTGCATCATCTAATACTACTGGTTCACCTATGGCTTTTGCTTTACAATAAATATTTGCACAATATTCAATCTCTTCAATGATATTAAAAGCATTAAGTAAATTATGTGATCCTGCTAGAATACCATGATTAGCCAATAATACTGCTTTACGATCTTTCATCGCTTCAAAAGCATTAACTGCTAATTCATGCGTTCCATAAGTAGCATACTCAGCACATCTAACTGTTTTACCTGCTAAGGCAATCATATAATGAGTTGCCGGTAATTCCCACCTTAAACAAGCTAAGACTGTTGCATAGGTAGTATGCGCATGAATTACTGCTTGTATATCATCTCTATATTTATATTGCATTAGATGCATTTCCCATTCTGATGATGGTAATTTATCTCCTTCGATAATATTTGCATCTAAATCCATAATTACTATATCTTCAGGTTTGATATTATGGAAATCAATACCTGAGGGAGTTATCGCCATTAGTTTACTTTCCCTGTCAAAGACACTAAGATTACCTCCTGTACCTTTTGTAAGATTAGTTTCAACTAATTTTTTACCAAATTCAATTAACTCCAATCTTTCTTTCGCAAATCTCATTTTTTTACCTATTTATATAATGGTCCATAGTGATCGCAAGCACGATAATCCTGTGCTTCTAAATCCTTGGTACCAAAAGCTTTAAATGAATGAGGTCTAAAGATTCTTTCATCCTCAATATTATGCAAAGCTACTGGAATTCTAAGCATTGAAGCTAAAGTTATTAACTCTGCACCAATGTGTCCATAAACACTAGCACCGTGATTAGCACCCCAAGCTGCCATAACATTATAAACTGATTCAAAACCTTTCATACCAAGTCTTGGTACAAACCAGGTTGTAGGCCAAGTAGTATCTGTTCTATCTTCTAAAATCTTAGATACATTTTCTGGTAAAGCATAGGTATAACCTTCAGCTATTTGTAAGCTTGGTCCTAAATCTCTATGAATATTTAATCTTACTAAAGTAATAGGCATATTACATTTAGTTACGAAGTGTGAAGAGAAACCACCGCCTCTGAAATATTGATAATTAGCTTTAGGCCAATCAGTAGCCTCTAACATCTTCTTAATATCTTCATCATTAAGATTATAGAATTCTTTAGTGCAATTATTACCATTTTCATCTACTAAAACTCCAGATCCATCTAATGCACTAGCTCCTGAGTTAATTAAATGGATAATACCATTTTCAGCTACTCCTTCTAATTCATAGCCAGTAACTCTTTTCACTGCATCCTTAGACCAATAAGTTCTAACATCAGAGAAAATAGGTGCTCTATTAGTAAGTAATTTAATAAATAACATTGAAACTGCATTTAAAGAATCATTTTCAGTTGCAAAGGCACAAGGCTCTTTAGGTCCATTCCAGTCAAAGCTTGAAGCCATAATTGCTTCAGTGAAGTCTGCATTAGGTAACCAGTCTGTCCACATTCTTTGACCTTGAAAACCACCAGCAATTGCATTTCTTCCCATTGCTTCTTCATGCCATCCTAAATCAGCTAATTTCTTATTACCGAATAGAATATCTCTTACGATCATGTAGTGTTTAACAACAAAATCCCATTCATTTTCATAAGGAACAACCTTTGATTTAGTTACAACATCAGCTAATTCCTTGCCGGCATTAATATCAATTCCTTCCTTACAATTTTCTTTAACCCATGCTCTTGCGTGAGTAAACTCTTCCTCATCATAGATATTTAATTTCATTCTTCTTAAAATTTCAACCATATCTACCCATTCAACTCTCATACCTAGATATGATTCAAAGAAATTAGATTGTGTTTCACTACCCATGATTCCCATTGAAACCGAACCGATATTAACATAAGACTTATTACGCATTTGACCAACTGCAATAGCAGCTTTTGCAAAACTTAAAATCTTTTCTTTTACATCATCTGTAATAGTTGTATCATTTAAATCTTGTACATCCTTACCATAAATAGCAAATGCTGGTAAACCTTTCTGTGCATGTGCAGCCATAACTGCTGCAAGATATACAGCTCCTGGTCTTTCAGTTCCATTAAATCCCCAGACTGCTTTAAGTCTTAAAGGATCCATATCCATGGTTTCAGAGCCATAACACCAACATGGTGTAACTGTTAAACTTGCACAAACATTTTCTTTCTGGAATTCTTTATCACAAATATAAGATTCCAGTGTACCACCGATAGTAGTAGTGCAAACATAACATTGTACTTTAGTACCATCAATATAACGAAGATTATTCTCGATTAGCTCCTTAGCTGCTAATGCCATTGCGTAAGTTTGTTTTTCAAGACTTTCTCTAACGCCACCAAATCTTCCATCAATTGTAGGTCTAATTCCTATTTTAGGATAATCCATTTTTCCTCCTATATATATTATTTTCCGCTTGTCTTGTTAGAAGTTTTTTAACTTTATTAGGATCGCTTATTTCTCCTAAAGCTAAAAGTTGCATAAGGATATTGCCATAAGTACTAGCTTCACTAGCTCCAGCAATTATTTCTAAATTCGTATAATCAGCAATCTTTTGCATTAAATAAATATTATTCACACCTCCTCCCACTACATGCAAACGATTAAACTTACGATTGCTTATCTTACTTATGGTATCTAATGTCTCTTTATACTTATAACAGAGCGAATTGTAGATTATTTCAATATATTCTAAATCCTCTTTATTAGGAAACTCTGCTTTTAATAAATCAAAAAGATTATTATCAATATTGCTAAATTTATCTTCTTCAATATCGATATAGTTAAATTCATATTGTTTTTTTCTAATATTATCATTAATATATTCATAGCTATAACGCTTATTATTCACTTTTGCCATTTCATCTAAGAGTTTATTTAGTAAGTATAAACCATTTAAATTCTTAAATAATAATTTGCTTGAATCATAAGCTAATTCATGACTTAAATTATATTCATAAGCTTCTTTAGTTCTAATAAGGCGATCATTAACACAGCCAATAATCGACCAGGTCCCACAAGATAAAAATGCAGTATCATTATCTTTATTAGCATCACTCATCATTATAGCACTTGCGGTATCATGACTTAAAATATTAATAACTTTAATATCGTATTCACGTAATTCTTTAATTAAAGAATTCTTTAAACTACCTAGTACCTTCGGTGCCTTTGTAATATTTTTAAAAACATTAGCACTTAAACCTAGATTATTTAATTCTTGCTTATCAATTTCTAAGCTATCTAAATCACAAATACCAGCTGTAGATAAAATACTTTCTTCACATGCTTTTTCACCACATAGATAATAATTTAAAAGATCTGGCATAAAAAGAATTGTGTCAATTTTAGTAAAATCCTCATAATTGTCTTTTAAAGCATATAATTGAAAAATTGAATTAATTGCTAGAATTTGATTACCATTTCTTTTAAATAAATCATAAAGATCGTATTTATTTTTATAATCATTTAAAGCTTTATCATGTAAACGATCACGATAAGAAATTGGATTAAATAATAAATTCCCTTCCTTATCAAGCGCTCCAAAATCCACTCCCCAGGTATCGATTGCTATTGCATCAACATAATTATATTTTTTAATCGTTTCAATAATTTGTCCTAAAATTAATTTAAAATCCCATCTAAAACGACCATCCTCATTAATGATATTATGTTTAAATCTTAGGATTTCTTCAGTTTGTATTTCTTCATTTTCATATTTCGCAAGATATGCTCTAATTGAGCTTGCGCCTAAATCGAAAGCTATAACCGTTTTCATATTTCACCTAGTTTTATTATAAATGTTATCGCTTTCTTGTCAATTGATGAATAAGTACTTGAAAAATTATCTAAATAATGTTAAAGTTAGTTCAAAATAGTTCAAACTTGTTCAGGAGTTATATGGAGTATAAACATCAAGAAATTTTAGAAATTCTAAAAAAAGAAAATAGTCTTAAATTAACTGAAATCTGTAAATTAACCTATCTTTCAAGATCCACCGTTAGAAGAGT
>JAEWGY010000052.1 GCA_023388035.1 Bacillota bacterium
CTGCAAATTCTTCCCCTGCTTCTTTAGTAAGTAAACCTTTTTCATCTACTGGACAAAGGGCTTTAAGACCATATTTTAAACCAACATTAAAGTCATCTGCACCATGGCCTGGAGCAGTATGAACACAACCAGTACCACTTTCATCAGTAACATGATTGCCTAAGATAATGATTGATTCACGTTTAGGATCTAAAACATGACGAACCTTAATATATTCTAATTCACGTCCCTTAAATTCTTTAATTATTCCTTGGTTTTCAAGTTCAAATTTAGCTAGTAATTCATCTATTTTTGATTTTAAAACTAATAAGTTACCTTTACTAGTTTTAACTAAGGCATAGTCAAAAGACTCATTTAAACAGATGGCTAAATTAGCAGGAATAGTCCAAGGAGTAGTGGTCCAAATTACAAATTTATCCCCTTCATTTAAGATTCCTTTACCATCACTTACTTCAAAAGCAACATAGATTGTTGGATCTTTACGATCAATATAAACTATTTCACTATCAGCTATTGCGGTTTCTTGATAAGGAGACCAGTAAATTGGTTTTAATCCTTGATAAATTAAGCCCTTCATTGCCATTTTAGCAAAGGATCTTATCTGTCTTGCTTCAAAATCCTTAGTAAGCGTGATATAAGGATTCTTAAAATCGGCAATTTGACCTAATCTTTGCATGGTCTCTTTTTGAATTTCTATCTGTTTTAAGGCATATTCCTTACATTTTTCCCTAAATTCACTAACAGACATCTTCTTACGATCATAACCAAGTTTTGCCATAGCATTTTCGATTGGTAATCCATGTGTATCCCAGCCAGGAAAATATGGTGTATGATAACCATTCATAGCTTTAGAACGGATGATAATATCTTTTAGAATACGATTCATCGCAGTTCCAGCATGTAAGTTACCATTAGCATATGGTGGTCCATCGTGTAAAATAAATTGTTTCTTACCATCATGAACTTCCATTAATTTTAAATATTGATCCTCTTTTTGCCACTCTTCTAAGATTAATGGTTCTTTTAAGGCTAAATTAGCCCTCATTTCAAAATCTGTATTTGGCATTAATAAGGTGTCTTTATAATCCATAATACCTCCTTTATTGCTTATAATATTATATAATACTTAAAAATATTTTAAAAATTTTTTTAATTCTTTAGGATTTATCTTTCTTCTTAATAAAAATAAAACGAAGGAGGAAAAAATGAATCAATTTACATTAATTGGAACTATTAAAGGCGATACAAGCATTAAATTCACTAGTGCCAATGTTCCATATGTTAATCTAACTATCGAAAATGAACGTGTAAATCCTAATGGAGACCTTGTTATAGAGGAATTTGCTACCTTACTTTACGGTAATAATGTTGATTATTACAAAGACATTATTCGTGAAGATGATTTCGTATATATCAAAGGTCATCTTAAGGATAACAATTACCTTAAAGATGGTGGTGAAATCTTATATAAAGTCGATCTTATCATTGATCGAATTTATGTAATTAATAAAAAGTAGCTAGGCTACTTTTTTAATAGGTGCTGTCTTGAAGCGTATAAATAGTCATCAATAGTATTTATTATACGATCTAAAACTAGATCTTCAGGATTAATAGCTAAACTACCTTCTCTAATTTTCTGATATTGTATAGGCATATATTGTGACAACAAACTTAAAGGAATTTCATTTAAATTAGCAAATAGCTTATTGATTGCTCCTTTAACTCTTTCATTATTTAAATAATAACGTATGCGATCAGAAAAAGAATAAGCTCTTTTAAAACTAATTTCCTTTTCATCTCCCTTATAATGATTAATCCAATATTTAGGATTTTTTAGCATTTCCTCATCGATTATCGCTTGTAAATTAGATTGCTTATCACGATCATCTTTAAGTAATATCGCTTCAATATTTGCAAGCGCAAATAAAGCTTCTCTAGCTGCAAAACTAAGTCCTGGACCAACTTTTAAAATCGCAAAGCCGTCCTCTACCAATTCACGTAATTTTTCCTTAGTTTGATAATCGGTTGAATGAGCTTCGAAAATAATATTCGGAAAAGTATTAATTAAATCCTTTAATGATTGAGCTGCCTTTCTATCATATGGTACGCAGCCATCATCCTTTTCTTCAACCCCAGGCTGTACTACAAAAGCAATGATATCTTCCCATTCCTTTTTATAACCATTTGCTATAAATAAGTCTTTAAAACAATTATAGGTTTTAATAAAATCAGCAGGCTTAGTGATGTTCATTTGTGCATCACTGCTAATCGCTCCTCCTGGTATTGGTACCTCACTACCAACAATGAAGACCGGTTTAATTGCATCAGGCTTAATTTTTTTTAAATCCTCATAGGCTTTCATTGCAACCTTAAATAAACGTAGTGCTCTTTTTGCGATTATTTCATCACTAAGAATAGTATTTTGATCATCACTTAAAAGCTTCATTGAAGTATCAAGATGAATTTTAGTAAAACCTGCATAAACATAGTCATAGATTAAGGTATCTGCAAGATCCATTGCTTTAGCTTCATCATACTTACTAAAAGTTAAGGGTCCTAAATGATCACCGCCAAGAATAATATTATTTATATCAAAATCAATTTCCTTAGCTAAGTCATAAATATAATTTTTAAAGTCCAAAGGCTTCATACCACTATAGCCACCAAATTGATCAACTTGATTAGCAGTCGCTTCGATTAATACTATTGAATTAAGCTGTTTTGCTCTTTTAAGAACTGCCTTAAGAACAAATTCATTAGAACTACAAGCTGAATAGATGCCGATAGCCTCATTATTTTTTTGTTTAAGTACTAATTCTTTTAAAGGATGCATTTAAATACCCTCATTTTCATCATCATCATTTTTAGGTTTATTTAAAGCAGCTAAATCTAATAACATTACTGATTCTTTACCACTATCAATTAAATTACTAGCAAGTGTTTCTAAATCATTAAAATTCCTTGCTAAACTAGCTTCTAATAACATCGCAATATTAGTTCCAGCAATCAGCTTTGCTTTATAATTATTAGTAACTATAAGCTCTGCACTAATTTTAAATGGTGATCCACCAGCTAAATCACTTAGTACTAAGATCCCCTCTGCATCACTTAATTCTTTAAAAGCAGCATTTAAATTATTACTTAAATCATCACTTGAATGATTCACTAAAAAATCAACAAAGCAAATTTTTTCTTGCTCACCTGCAATCACACTTAAAGCAGATTTTAAACCACTAGCAAATTCACCGTGACCAGTAACGATTATTCCTATCATAATTCCTCCTTTTGATAATCATAAATATTAACACCTACTACCACTCTATTAACCTCACCACTAGGACAAGGGTTATCAGGACTTATTCCTAAACTTAAGGATTTAAATAAAGCAATTAATTGAGCTATCGTTAAATACTCAATTCCTAAATAAAGATTATTTAATTTCATTTTATTATCAAAATAATAAGTATAATCAGCTAGTTTTTCAAGTTCTTTACCACTTTCTAAATAGCGATTATAACTTCCTATAAGCATTAATTTATTAGTCTTTTTCTGACTAGCAATTTCCTTAATTAAATCATATTCATAAAGATATTGATAATCATCATCTGATAGATAAATAATACAAAGAGTATTATCATCAATAATTGATTTAGGACCATGTCTAAAACCTAATGGACTATCGTGCATCGTTACAACACTACCCTTAGTAAGTTCTAACATCTTTAAGGCTGATTCTTGAGCAATACCTTTAAAACTATTAGAACCTAAATAAACTATACGTTTAAAATCATAGTCATTAATCAGCTCTTTAATCTTTTTAAAATCATCATTTAATAGTCTTTCAGTAGCTCTGATGATATTAGTAAAGATTAATTCTAATTCATTTAATTTATCTAAATTAAAACTTAAAACAGCTGCTAGATACATATTAGTAAAACTTGAGGTCATAGCAAATGATTTATCATGGGTACGGTCATCTAAATCAATCGCAAAATAATGATCATCTAATTTTGCTTTTTTAGCAATCTCACCATCTTTATTACAAGAAATAACTAAATGATAGATATTATCGCCACAAACTTTATTCGCTATTTCAATAGCACCCAGTGACTCTGGTGAATTACCAGATCTACCAAATGAAACTAACAGGGTTTTTTTATTTTTTGAAAGATAATATTCGGGACTAGCAACTAAATCAGTAGTCGCATAAGATTTAAAACAATAGTTATTGCAGACTAAATTAAGTGAACTAAATAAGGCATTACCTACGAATTCACTTGATCCAGCACCACAGAAAATAATATCAAAATCAGGTTCTTTTAAAATTTTATTCAAAAATAAATTTAAATCGTCTTTAATTAATTTTATTTGTTTAATTGTACTAAGCCAAGTATTTGGTTGTTGGAAGATTTCATTTATTGTAAAAGCTGCACTGAGCTTTTTTTGTTCTTCACTAGTGAAATTAAAAATTGTCATTTTATACCTCCATTTAATATTGTAAATTACTATTACTAAAGAAAATAAAAAAAACTAAATTTATTGTTCATTTTTATAATAACTTAATTCAAAAATATAAATATTTGATATTTTATCCAATGGTGATTATATTATAATTTATTTAGGAGGATAATATGATTATTCAAAGTAAAAAAGTTTGGTTAATAGGACAATTCTATCCTGCTCAAATTGAAATAGAAGGAAGCAAGATTAAAGCTATTCATAAATATAATAGTAAAAAAGTAGATATTGATTATGGTGAGCACCGTATTTTACCAGGATTTATTGATATTCATGCACATGGTGGTTACGGTTTTGATGTTAATTACGCTGATGAGGCTGGCTTACGTAATTGGTTAAGTAAACTACCTTTGGAAGGTGTTTGCTCAATTCTACCTACAACTTTAACACAGTCTCATGAAGAATTAATTAGAGCCTTAGAAAATGTTGCGAAAGTACATTCTAGCAATTATGATGGCGCTAGAATAATCGGCATTCATTTTGAAGGACCTTATCTTGATATGAAATATAAAGGAGCTCAGCCACCTGAGCATATTCGTAAACCTTCAGTAGCTGAATTTAAAGAGTTTCTTAAAGCCTCAAATAATTTAATTAAAATAATTACACTGGCTCCTGAACATGATGATAATTATGAACTAGTTCATTTTTTAACTCAAAATAATATTGTACCTAGTATTGGTCATTCTAGTTGTAGTTATGAAGAAGCTTTATTAGCTATTTCTAACGGCTGTAATTCAATGACTCACATCTTTAATGGTATGTCTGCATTTAACCATCGTGAAAATAATTTAATAGGTGCGGCTTTACGCTTTAAAGATGTCTTTGGGGAAGTAATTCCTGATGGTAATCATTCAAGTTATGCATCCCTAGCAACCTTATTCGCTGCTAAAGGAAGAGATCGTATCTGCACCATAAGTGATTCCTTAATGGCTAAGGGAGCAAAGGCTGGTAGTCGATTTAATTTTGGTGGCCATGAAATAGAAGTTCAGGAAAATGGCAGTGCTAAACTCTTAGAAACTGGCTCTTTAGCTGGATCTACTTTAAAAATCAATGAAGGATTACGCATCCTAGTTGATGAAGTTGGTGTACAGATTGATGCAGCAATTAATTCATGTACTCTTAATCCTGCTAGATTATTAAAAATTGATGATCATAAAGCGATTATTAAAGCTGGTTATGATGCTGATTTAGTAATTTTAGATAAAGATTATAAAGTCTTAGAATGCTATGTTATGGGGGAAGCAAAGATAAATGGCTAATAATCTCATAACTAATCTATCAATGTATAAGGACAAAAAGGGTCGTAATATTTATTATGATTTCTTTACTAAAAGAGGTTATTATGTTAAAGATATAAATGATAAAAGGATCTTTTTATTCCAAAATCGTTATATCCTAGCCATCATTGTCTTTGGTCTTATTCTTAGTTTTTTTAAATCAGCAATCATTTCATTAATTATTAGCTTAGTTATTTATATTACTTTAGAAATTAATTTTAGACTTAGAATTCTACCAAATTATACTTATATCAATAATTTTAAATCATCAAATAGCTATAGCAATGCTCATATCCTAAATGAGAAAAAAACAAGACCTTGGGCATATAAATTACGTTTTGCCTTACTTGTATCAATAGCAATATTACTGATCGTTAATGCCTTAGAATTAAAATTTGATAACTTTAATTTGATTGCTACTATTATTGTCGCAATTGCAATTGTGGTAATAGCGATTAAACATTTATTAGAATATTTATTAGCAAAATAAGTCTTAGGACTTATTTTTATTAATGTGCAAAATTTCACTTGACAAAGAAAAAATAAAGAAGTAAAATTTACTTGATTAGAAAAAGATTCTAATCAAATGAGCAATGGAATTAACAGATGGGGTTTACCTGCTAATCCTACACTACAAACTATTAAGAATAAGTTGCTAGCTTATCTTAGACTAATTCTCAATCTCTGATAAATCTCATCTGAACGATTCCAATTTAATTACCTTTGCAACTTTATAGTTGTTTTTTTATTGCCTTTAGCTTTAATTAAATATTTTTTTGTAATATAATTAAATAAGGAGGATTTAACAATGGAAAAAGTTTTAGTTGTATATTGGTCTGGTACTGGTAATACTGAAGCAATGGCAAATGCTATCGCTGATGGTGTTAAAGCTGCTGGAGCAGAAGTTGATGTAATGCATGTTAGTGAAAACCCAAGCCTTAGTGATTATACTAAGATTGCCTTCGGTTGTCCTGCGATGGGTGCTGAAGAATTAGAAGAAAGTGAATTTGAACCTTACTTCTCTTCAGTTGAAGGTGATTTAAGTGGTAAAAAAGTTGCTTTATTCGGTTCATATGACTGGGGTTCAGGTGATTGGATGCAAACCTGGCAAGACCGTGTAAGTGAAGCTGGAGCTACTCTTTTTAAAGAAGGTTTAACAGTTAATCTTACACCAGATGATGATGCTTTAGCAACTTGTGAAGAGTTCGGTAAAGAATTCGCAAATTCATAAAAGATAATAAAAAAGAAAGCTATGCTTTCTTTTTTATATTTGATAAAATATAGTTTCATAGAATTCCTTAGAGAATTCTTTTTTTAGATATTTCTTTATAAAAATTTGACGATTAATTTTATTTAATAAAACTAAAGCAATCAAAAATAATAAAAGCATTATAAAGGAAGCTAAGCGATAATCTAAATGCACTAAAATCATTTGATTAATAAGCCATAGACTAAATATCATAATAAATAATAAAATGAGCATTGATAAACTGCTAAATAAGTTCATTTTACTGTAGATATTAAAATCAGCTTTAGAATTAAATTTAAATTTATACTTACTAATTAATCTAAATGATTTATATATTAAAGTAAGCTCCTCACTATTAAACTTTTTCATGATTGATAATATAAAATTAAAGGGATAAATAACTCATCAGGATGACATCCTGCATGTGAACCCTTAAAATTTAAATCTAGAAATTTAGGATCTGTAATAAAATTAGCATCAGTTTTTGCGATTGCTAAAAAGTCACCTAACATTTCTTCTAAGTCAGGATGATTAGTTGCATAACCAAATAATTTAGAATCCAGTATTTCTTTTTTACTTAAAAGAATCACATCAGCTTCATGTCTTTTTAAGAATGCTTTACGAAAATCTTCTAAATGCTCTTTTTTAATGAAAAAATTTAGGGCTCTAGGTTCAAGACAAGGTTTTCTTAAATAATACTTAGTATATTCTTCTTTACTGATATCAATATTTCTAACATCTACTTGACCATGATCAGCACTGATAATTAATAAAGTATCCTTAGTGATTTCACTTGCAACACGCTTTAAATCATCATTGATTCTTTTTAAAAGTTCTATCGCTTCCTTAGATGATGGACCATATTTATGCATTAAGGTATCATAGTCTGGATTATAAGCATAAATAAAACGCTCTTTCTTTTCCTTGCTGGCTTTAATAATTTCATCATAAAAATTAGAAAAATCACTTAAGCCATATTCAGGATCAAAACTTGGCATAATCTTCTTAGCTTTAATATTATGCTCATGTAACTGAGCTACAATATCATTAGTTGGATAATACTTATTAAAGATCTTAGCTTCATATGCTGTATCATTATAATAAGATTTAGATAAAAAAGGTACAATCGTATCATCTACTTGTTTTAAATATTGACTCCAACCAAGCCATAATGTTTGATTAGGGCTTTTACCATTAAGGATAGCAGTAGTGGCAGCTGTGGTGGTTGGAGGGAAAATAGTAGTAGTCTTTTTTAAAAGATACCTTTTAAGAAAATCATCATCATTTAAATAACGTTCGATTAATCTTGATCCCATACCATCGATTAAAATGTATATGATTTGTTTAAACTGATGCTTATTTAGAAAATCTAAAAATTCCTTATTAGGTTTACTATAATAATCAATTTTAAAATAGCTTCTAATCGCAGAAAGATAGTTCAAAATACAATCGTCATAATCAATAAACATAATTAAAGCTCCTTAAGGAATACCTTATAAGCCTTATAAGCTTCAAAGACATCAACCTTAGAGACAACCTCATAGCAGGCATGCATATTTTGCACTGCTAAACCAGCATCAATAACTTCAATATTAAGATTAGCTAAGATGTAAGCAATGGTACCACCACCACCTTGATCAACCTTACCTAATTCACCAGTTTGGTATGAAATATTATGCTTATCAAGAGCATTTCTAATGGCAGCGATAAATTCAGGATGAGCATCATTGCAACCAGCCTTCCCTCTAGCTCCAGTATACTTCGCAAAAGCAATACCCTTACCTAAGAAAGCAGTATTTAATTCTTCATATACAGAAGTAAAATTAGGATCATAAGCAGCAGTTACATCACTTGATAACATTTTAGAATTAGATAAGGCATCCATTAAGTTAAGACTAGAATACTCACCTAATTTAGCCATTATTTTAGCAATTGAATTTTCATAAAATCTAGAGTGCATACCTGTTGATCCCATTGATCCAATTTCTTCTTTATCAACTAAAATACAGCAGGCAGTTTTTTCTAAATCACTTACTTCTAAAATAGCTCTAAGTGAGGTATAAGCACATACTCTATCATCATGTCCATAAGCAAGAATCATTGATTTATCAAGACCATAATGTCTAGCTTTACCAGCTGGAACTATTTCAAGTTCTGCAGACATAAAATCAGCTTCATCAAAATCATATTTATTTTTAAGAATTGCGAGAATATTTCTTTTAACCGCATCCTTTTCTTTATCTAAAGGCATTGAACCAACTGTGATATTTAAACTTTCACCAGGTACAAATTCACTAGCCTTCTTTTGCATTTGATCCATTGCTAGATGTGGTAATAAATCAGAAATTCCAATAACAGGATCATTTTCATCCTCACCGATTCTAATTTCAATAACACTTCCATCTTTTTTACAAACTACACCATGAATTGCTAGTGCATGTGCTAACCATTGATATTTTTTAACACCACCATAGTAGTGCGTTTTAAAAAGCGCAAAATCCTTAGCTTCGTATAATGGATTTTGTTTTAAGTCTAATCTAGGTGAATCAACATGGGCACCTAAGATATTCATCCCCTCTTTAAGTTCTTTTTTACCAATTACATATAAGGCAATTGCTTTATTACGATTTACAACATAAACCTTGTCATTATAAGAGAGCTTATCATATTCACTAATATCTTTAAATCCAGCTTCTCTTGCTAGCTTAATTGTTTTCTTAATAGCTTCTCTTTCTGTCTTAACTTCATTTAAAAAAGTGATATATTCATCATTGAATTTAAAAATTTCACTTTTATCATCATATTTTAACCATGCATTATTCATTTTTATTACCTCCTAAGATTAATATTATACTACAAAGAAAAAGAGTTTAGTAAGAACTAAATCTCTTTTTTAAAATCTTCATTTCAATTAAATAAATAATTATATTGATTACGATTAGAATAAATAATGATAACCAAAGATTGATGTGAATAGGTAAATTATATTTACTCCCAATATCTGAGGATGGTAGTAAAATATTAATCGCAAATATCATACCCACAACTAAAAGCGTTATAAACACTGAAAAATAAGCATTCTTACCAGATTTAACATATTTAAAAAGATCACTGGTATCTAAAGCAGGTTTTAATGTGTCCAGTAAACCAATTACACAAAAGCTAAAGCTATGACCTAAAATGTAAGAAATAAGTGCAAGTAAAACATATAGTGGATTTCCTAAAAGGAATAAAGTAGCGATGGTAACCAAAATAAGCGGAATAGCATTAAGGGTTAATGAAATCAAATATTTAGCATTGAAGAAATCTTTTTCCTTAATCGGTAGCGTTTGATAACGCCACATATTATTTGTTTCACCAGTTATATAAATTAAGGCATAAGAGCTCATATTAAAGAAGATCGCTAAACAATAAAAACCTAAAATCAATCCAGGTATACTAATTAAAAGATTATTATTAAATAACACTAAGAATCTAGATTTTAAATTTAAAATACTTTCTATAAAATTTATTTCAGGGTTACTTAAAACATTACGTGCACTTATGAAACAAAATATAATCGTTAAAATAATTGGTGCAATAATAAAATTAAATAAAAGCATTAATTGTGCGATAAGTTTTTTTAAACTAATGAAATAGATATACGATCTAACCGAACGCTTCTTATCACTTAAGGTAAATATACTTTTAGCTTTATTATTAGTTTTTTGAATAGTTTCAATCCTATCATAATTATTTCTTTTATCAATAAGTTTAACGCTAAATTTAAATAAAACAAAAGTTAAAACTGAATAAATTAAGATTAATCCAATCGCAAATAATGAACTAACAATTAAGTCACTATTAATAATTTTAGAAAGTAGTGATACTAGAAAATTAATTGTGCTATCAAATACTCCTAAAAATGACCAATCAATAAAGTCCCCTAAATAAATAACGGCATAAATCACGATTATGATAGTAAGCGAGAAGACAACTTGGATAATCCCACTAATCTTAGGATACTTAAGCAATAAAGGACTAATTAATGATCTTAGCAGAATGATCGTTGCTGCAAGTAGAAAAATAAAAGCAAACGTAATAATTGAATGAATTAGTAAAAAATAAATATTTTCAAAAAGAAATCCTGATTTTTGAAATAAAATAATATAAGAAATAATTGATACTGGGAAAACTGTAACCGCGAAACTAATCGCCAGTGAAAATAAATTAGCCAATAAATAATTAGTACTTGTTATGGGTAAACGGGCAATTATTCGCTCATCCTTAGAATTGTTAGAATAGAACATTCGACTAATAAAAATTAAAACAAAATAACCAAGGATCATTAAAAAACTCATTATATAATATGTTTCTAGTCCCTTGAATAAACTTAGCTTATTATCAATTTCATAGGGTTTTAACACTGTTAAAATGATAATTATAAAATAAGCAATTCCTAACAGACTTAGTAAAATATTCGCAGAGTTTTTAAGTAACAATTTAAAATTTTTTAATCTTCTTAAATTAAAACTAGAAAAATAATTAAAATCTTTAAGAATTAAGGCTTTTAATTGTCTCATTTTGTAAGCTCCAAGAATAATTCTTCTAATCTTTGACCATGACTAGATTTAATTTCTTCAATCGTACCACTAACAATAAGTTCACCCTTATTTATGATCGTAACCACATCACAAAGATTTTCTGCAACATCTAAAACATGGGTTGAAAAGAAGATATAATTACCCTTTTGTGCATGTTCCTTTAATAAATTCTTTAAATTAAATGCTGATTTTGGATCTAATCCCACAAGTGGTTCATCTAAAATTAAAACTTTAGGATCATTAACAAGTGCACCGATTAAACAAATTTTTTGTTTCATACCATGTGAATAAGTACCTATTAAATTATCTAGGTCATTACTAATTTCGAATAAATTAGCTAATTCAATCATGCGCTCATTAGCTAATTTACGATCCACACCATAGACATCAGCGATAAAATTAATATATTGACGACCAGTGATGCTTTCGTAAATATCAGGGTTATCAGGAACGAAAGAAATCATTCTCTTAGTTTTAAGGGGATCATCATTAACATTTACACCTTCAATGCTAACACTCCCTTCATCAGGTTTTAATAAAGTTAAGATCATTTTAAGACTGGTTGTTTTACCAGCTCCATTAGGTCCTAAAAACCCATGAATAAGACCATTTTTTATTTCTAAATTTAAATGATTAACAGCAGTTTTACTGCCAAATCTTTTAACAACATTATCAAATTTAATCATAGCTTCCTCCAAAATCATTATACTACATTATCAAAAAAAAAAAAAAAACAATAGTTCTTAAAAAAACTCCCTAAGCTAATTAAAATGCTTAGGAAGTTTTAATTAGATTAATTTTAAAATCCATTTAACTAATCTTGGTTATTAGTTTTATTAATTACATTTTTCACCTTAACATTATAAATTTTACTATCAATTTCTTTATCACCCTTAAGTAATCTTAGCTTTATTTCCATCATTTGATCAGCATATTTTAACAATTCACCCGTCTGGTCAATCCTTGCAGTACCTATATGTAAAATATCTTTACGAAATTCATTAATTTTTTTTAGTTTCTGGCTAAAATGAGGGTAATATTTCCTTAAATATTCATCACTTGCAAAAGAAGCTTCTAAAGAGTAATCATCACTATCTAATTCATATTTACCTAAATCAACATAGATATTGAATCCATAGATTTCTAAATTATCAATATCCGCTTTATTTAATATGAGATCAACATTTAAAATATTTAAATCATCTATTTTTAAATTATCTTTTTTATTAAGATGATTAAAAAGGATAAATATCATTATCGTTAAAATTACTGAAAAAATAATTATTAAAAAAGTGATTTTTCTCTTATTCATTTTACGAACTATTTCCTTTATAATAAATTTCTATTTTCGGGACCTTAACATCAATTGTTTTAACAGATCTATATTCCGATTTATCATAAATTCTACCGGTTCTTTGATCAACTTTATTATAGATATCGTATTTATAAATTGTATATCTATAAAGATCATAATTTATCGCGGAATAGTAAGAACAACTTTCAAACTGACTAGGAGCTGTATAAGTTTTATTTCTTTCTGATTCAACAGTTTTGGAGTAAGAAGCATTTAATCCTAATTTGAGTTTAATCACATCTTTAATTCCAGCTTCCACACCAAAATCAAAACTCACACTAGCTGTATCCGAAACCCTTTCAGTAAGCGTTAAGGAAGATCCACCCGGTAAAGAAAATAAAAATCTATCATTTATTCTCGGTCCAACATCGTGACTAATTATTTGGTGACTTACATATTCATAATTAGAATGGCTATATTCAGGAACTATTAACCCTAATGGTAATATATCACTAGAATTATTTAACGAGCTTAAATCATGTAAATCATTTAGATTAAAATCATTTGAATCGTTAGCTTTAGGGTTAATTTGTAAACCAATTAATAGTAAAAAAATTGAAAGTAATTTAATTATATTTTTCATTCGCACTCCTTTTATAAAAAATAATTTTATTTTAAAATAAATAACATTTAAGTGAACTACACTCTATGCTAAAGCATAGGTGCTTCTTGCTTCACTCTTTACACATTTATCATTTTATCTCTAAAAATCAAAACGTCTTATACAAAGTCCATAAGCGTAAATTCGGATAGTTCCTATCCTACTAAATGTTTTATTCATAATTTTATTTATCATTAAATTAAAATTATGCCATTCATCCTTAAAAGCTAAAACTTAAAAGATTTATTGGCAATTTATATTTAAATCGCCATTCTTATATCTAAACGGATTATATTTTACCATTTCTCACCTCTTTTTTATATTATAAGTAATTATATTTTTTATTGCAATCTAATTAATAGTTATTTTAATAAAATAAAACTCCTTAAATTTAATAAGGAGTTAAGTGATATTAGCGCAGTTTAATTACGATATCATCCTCAAGTACTTCACCCTCTTTTAGACAAATGATATCATCATAATCTTTTGAATTTGTGACAATTAACATCGTGGTTAAATCATTTCCTTCATTAAGAATAGCCTTCTTATCGAATTCAATTAATTTATCACCACTTTGAACAATATCCCCTTCTTTAACTAATGGCTTAAAATATTTACCATCTAAATTAACAGTATTAATACCTATGTGTATGAGTAACTCAAGACCATTATCTGCTTTTAAACCAATTGCATGATTAGTTTTAAAAAGCATTACGACCTTAGCGCTAATAGGCGCTTTAATAATATTATCAGTCAAATCAAAAGCTACACCTTTACCTAGAATTTCATTAGCAAAAGTAGTATCATTAACCTTTGTAATATCAATCATTTTAGCTCTTGCAATAGCTTTTACACTTATATCTTTACGAATGTTTTCAGCGACTTTTTCCTCTTTTTTAACTTCTATTTGATCATCCTTATAAGTGAAGAAAGTAATTAAAAAACTCGTGCAAAAACCTATTAAGGCAGCAATGATAATATGGATTAAATCATAAAAACCACGATCTCCAATATAGCCAGGTAGTACTAATAATCCCGGGGAACCACCTGCATAATTTCTTATTTGCATAATACCAGCATATAGACCACCAAGACCACCACCAATTAAACTAGCGATTAAACCTTTTTTATATTTAGCATTAACACCATATAAAGCTGGTTCTGTTATACCACATAAAGCAGTAATACCTGCAGATGATGCAAGTTGTTTTAAATCTTTATTTTTAGTTTTTATCGCAACTGCTAAAGAAGCAGCTCCTTGAGCGATATTAGAAGGTAAATTAGAAGGATTAAGGATGGTATCATAACCAAAGGTAGCCCTATTATATGAACCTATAGGTACAATTGAATAATGAGAACCAGTCATAACTAATAATGGGAAAACACTTCCTAAAATAACTGGAACAAGCCATGGTACATATGATTCAATCATTTTAATAAAGCCTGCGATTATATTCGAAATCATAAAGCCAACTGGTGCTAGTAATGATAGAGCCAAGATTCCACTAATTAAAATAGTAAGTAAGGGTTTAGTAAAGAATTTTATGGCATTAGGAGAAACCTTATCAGACCATCTTTCAATATAAGACATAATCCAAACTGAAATAATAATTGGAATTACTGAATTAGTATAATTAGCATTATAGATGGGAATCATAAAAAATTTGATCACTTCACCAGTGCTTACTGATTCCTTAACCATTTCAATAAAACTTGGATGGATTAAAATAGCACCTAGCATCATTGCAAGATAGGGATTTGTTTTAAATTTCTTGGCTGCACTATTAGCTAATAGAATTGGTAAAAAATAAAATAAAGAATCAGCCATAAAATTGATAATTTTATAAACCTGAGAGCCATTATCGATTAATTTAAAACTGATTAGTAAAGCTAAAACAGCCTTAAGCATACCAGATGCTGTTAACGGTGGTAAAATTGGTGTAAAGATTGAAGTTATGGTATCTACAAAGCGATTACCTAAACTCTTTTTCTCTTTAGTCGCGTTTGTATTATTATTTAATAGCGGACTTAATTCTCGATAGAAGTTAGCTACATCATTACCGATAATAATTTGAAATTGCGATCCATTATCAGCAATACCTAAAACTACATTCATCGCTTCTAATTTATCCTTAGCAATTAAATTAACATCTTTAAGTTTAAAGCGTAATCTGGTAGCACAATGACTTAAATTAATAACATTACTAGCACCACCAACATGATCTAAAATCTCTAAAGCATTCTTTTGATAATTCATAATCATTCCTTTCTAATATTGTTACTGATACGATTAATATGGACACAAAGATACATCATCTCTTCCTCGCTAGCAGTAAGATTATAGCTTTTTAATAAATAATCACTGATCTTAAGAACACATTTGTAAGCTTCCTTATATTGTCTTTTAATCATTAAAAAGAATTTTTTATCATATTCTACTTCTTTTTTATCATCAAATAATCTTCTAACAAAAAATTTCAAATGCGTTATAAATCTTTCATAGTGAATTGATTTATCATCTAAATGTAAAGCGAAATGGAAGCGAACAATATTCACTATTTCTTTTATGATATTAGATATTTCCTGAGCTTTACTAACATCATTAAGATCAAGAATATTAGAGATTAAATGCATCGCAATATATGCTGCTTCATCTTCAATTAAATTAACTTTAAGTTCCTTTTTAATAAGATTAATCGCAAATAAACCAATACTATATTCATTATGATAAAATCGTTTAATCTCATTATTAAGTGGATTAATTAAATTTATACCTTGCTTAGCTCTTTTTATTGCGAAATTTAAATGTTCACATAATGAAAGATAGATATTAGTTGATAATTTTCTTTTAAGTGAAATATTAGCATAATCGATAATTTCATTTGTGATTTTAAGATGTTTTAAAGGTATCCTTTCTAAAATCTTTTCTAAATGATCTAAATACTTATCATTAAGTGTATAAATTTTTTCAATTTTTTGTTCATCAATTAATGATCCTACTTCTTGTTTGAAACCGATCCCACAACCCATAACGATAATTTCAACACCCTTATCATTAAAAGAGCGAACGAGATTATTATTGATTATTTTTTCAATTCGCATAAGCCTCCATAAAAAAAGGCCATACTAATTCACTAAAAGCGAAAAAGTATAGCCTGCTTTACCAGTAACAATCTTTAACAATAAAATTATAATATATCTGTCCTATTAATTTCAAGTATTTTATATTATTAAATAATAAATCTAAAAAGAAAATAGAATAGATAGCTAATAAAAGCAGCGCAAAGGGCAAATAGCATTCCTAATTTAAGTAAATCCTTAGCACTAATATAACCATCACCAATAGCTATAGCGCAGCAGGGCATCGCTGAGGGAGATGCGAATGAATATGAAGCAAGCATTCCCATAAAGCTTGCGACTAAGGCGATATTACTATCTCCAAATGCTGATAAAACACTGATTACAATTGGCGTTAAGACACTTGCAGTAACGATATTGGATGTAAAATTAGTCATAATTGCAGCGGTGAGTGTAAATAGTAAAATAATAATACTACCTAAATTAGGACTAAGATAAGTAGCTAATAGCGATTTAAGATTATCCATAATTGTAAAATCATTACTTGCAAGTAGCGATCCTACACATAATGTCGCAGCGCAAAGTAATAAAGCATTATAAGGAATCGCCTTAAAAGCATCATTTAAATTAAAAATATTCTTTTTATTTTGGAAAATGATAGCTAAAAGAAGACTAGCAATCATAGGTGGAAAGAAGGTTCCATATTTTTCAATTTGGCTTGCGAGCGGATTTAAGGAAGGTATATTTTTAATTAGACTTGGTAAAATCCATAAAGAGACCATTAAAAAGAATATCGATAATATTTTATAATCATCAAAATTTAATTTAATCTTTTCAAAATTTAACTTAATGATTAATTTATATTTTTTTAAATCATAATAAAAGTATAATAATGAAATTAAATAAGTTATAAAGCCAATTGGAAAAGCGTAACTCATATAACTTAAATAACTTATATCATAATTTAATAATTGTTTGATAAGTGATAATGATATTAAAGGAAAGACATGGGCAATGGGCGTCATGGCTGATGATAAACCACAGCATAGAATAATTGAAAGAATTAGATTCCTTGCGAGACGATCACCTTTTTTAAGGTCTAATAATTTAATAATACTATGGAATATAGGTAAATAAATCATGAATAAAACAGTGGGACTAATGAATAAACCACAAATCAAACATGATAAAGAAAGCATTAATAATAGATTAAAGGATTTTTTAGCTGCAAACTTAGATTCTATGAATAAGTAAGATATTTTCTTAATGATATTTGATCTTTCTAAGGCATAACTTGCAATAAAACTGAATAGAAGAAAGATAAAGATTGAAGAGCCAAAGGAACTTTGAATCACTTTTAGATAACCCACTTTAGGAATTAATCCTAATAATGCTAAAAGTAATAAACTAGGCCAATCGATGGCGACATTTAACCAAAGAATAATGACTGAAATAAAAGAAATTAAAACTAAATAAGAATGATCATTATTAAAGAAGATACTACTATAACTAATAAATAGTATCAAAAGGATGAGATAAGTTAAGATTTTTTTAATCACTGCTTCACCTTAATTAGTGGATTGTCAGTAGTGAATTTTTTCATTCCATGTTGTTTTTGTAAGAAACTAATAGTTAAGATCTTATTATCGATGTCTATAACTATGCCATCACCAAAACTATCATGAGTAATAATACTACCCTTTTTAATCATTACTTTATTTAATTTAGGTTTCTTTTTAACCATCTTCGGCTTATAAGCAGCAAGACTTGGATCAAGTTTATTATGATTGCTATTTAAGGCATTATGATAACGATCAATATGATTCTCTGGTAATTCATTAAAATCATCAATTAAGTTTTTAATCTCACCTACAAATGATGATTCAGTATAATTAAGTGGCTTAAAAATACCATCATTTTCAATATTTTTATTAGCACTGTAGTTTTTTCCCTTATTAGAAGAGATGAATAATTTCTTTTTCGCTCTAGTTATCGCAACATAGGCTAAACGACGCTCTTCTTCCATTAAATTCTTAAAATCTTCCTTAGCATCATAAATTCTACTAATAGGGAAAATACCTTCATTTAAGGCATAGATATATACATGTTCAAATTCTAAACCCTTTGCCGCATGTACAGTCATCAGTTTAACCTTAGCTTTTTTCTCATCACTATTTTGATTATCGATATATAAAGAGATTTCAGAAAGATATGACTCTAAATCATCTCCATATATCTCAAAATGATTAAGTAACTCTCTTCTTAACTCCATTATATTATCAAGTTTATCATTGTAATTTTCTAAACGTTCTAAATGTTCCTTATATGCTATTAACTCAATTAAGCGATCAAATAATTTATCTAAACTAGTAGCACGTAATTCTTTAATAATATGATAAAAATCATTAAAACGATAATTATCAATCTGCTCACAGGCTTCTAATAAACTAAGTTTATTTTCACTCGCAAACATTTCTAAACGATCTAGTGATTTATTACCAATTTTTCTACTAGGTACATTTATAACTCGTTCGAAAGAAATCTCATCACCATTAACAATCAATCTTAGATAAGCGATTAGATCTTTAATTTCCTTTCTTTGATAAAATGGTAAAGAACCATAAATATGAAAAGGAATACGTTCATTTCTTAATTTAGTTTCTAAGACATTTGATAAATAATTTGAGCGATAAAGAATTGCGACATCTTCACAAGGATTATTTTTAATATTCGAAACGATGGCTTCAGCCTCCTCATTGTAATCTTTATACTGATTATAATGAACAGCTAGTTCATAGTCTAAGCTAGTAAATAGATCTTTTTCCACTCGATTAGTATTATTTGCAATCAGTTTATTAGCAACATCAAGAATATTTTTAGCACAACGGAAATTCTCATTTACGATAAAGGTCTTAGCTTTCGGAAAATCCTTATCAAAATTAACAATAATATCAACCTTAGCTCCTCTAAAAGAATAGATGGTTTGATCAGGATCACCTACAACAAATAGATTATTATGCTCATTTAAAAGACATTTAATAATCTCATATTGGTTATTATCAATATCTTGAAATTCATCAAAAAGAATATGCTCAAAGCGATTGGACCATTTTGTTCTTATTTCTTTATATTCTTTTAAAATTTTAAGTGTTTTTAAAATCAGATCATCAAAATCTAAATATTTATTATCTTCTAAATATTTCAAATATTGATCATAGATCTTTTTTAGATCATTATGGGTAATTTTAAGTTCATCTAAGCGATATTCATAATAATAAGCATCAAAATCAATATTATCACTTTTCTCTTTAAGGTGTGTACTAACAATCTTAAGCATCGCATTTACAACCTTATTAGCAAAAAGTGAATCATAGTTTTTAACAATCTTTTTCATTGCTAATTTTTGATCTTCAGTATCGATAATAATATAATTCCTAGGATATCCCAAGACAGATATTTCTTCTCTTAAGAATTTAGCACAAAAAGAATGAATAGTTGAGATATTAGTTTGGATATCACTGCCTAATAAGTTATCAATACGCAAGGACATTTCCTTGGCAGCTTTATTTGTAAAAGTAATTGCTAGAATCTTTTTAGGATCAACCTTTAATTCATTTATTAAATAAGCGATGCGATAGGTTAAGATTCTCGTCTTACCACTACCTGCTCCAGCAATCACTCTAATTATTGACTTATCACTTACAACTGCTTCAAGTTGTTTCTTAGTTAAACTATTTAAATCCATATTTAAATTATAACATAGTAAATTATAAATATAACGGCTTTTGTTTTATAATAGATATATGTTAATTGCAAATAATTGGAAAGAATATGTAATATTAGATGCGGGAGATAAAGAAAAACTTGAATTATGGAATGATATCTGCCTAGTAAGGCCGGACCCTTCATGTCTTTGGCCGAAAGAAAAAACAGCATTATGGACTAAGGCTGATGCTTATTATAGACGTTCTAATAAAGGCGGCGGGAGATGGGAGTATAAAAAAGATCTTAAGGATAAATGGCTAATTAACTATCAAGATTTAAAATTCCTAATTTCTCCAACTAATTTTAAACATACTGGCTTATTTCCAGAACAAGCTAGTAATTGGGATATCATTAGATCAAAGATCAGTGCTAGAAAGGATGTGAGGGTTTTAAATCTTTTTGCTTACTCAGGAGCTGCAAGTATTGCTGCAAGTAAAGCTGGAGCTAGCGAAGTTGTTCATGTTGATTCTTCTAGCGGTATGATTAAATGGGCTAAGGAAAATCTAAGACTAAATCGATTAGAAAAATCCTTTGTTCGCTTTATTGAAGATGACTGTCTTAAATTTATGAAAAGAGAGATTCGTCGTTTACGTAAATATGATTTAATTATCCTAGATCCTCCAAGTTATGGT
>JAEWGY010000093.1 GCA_023388035.1 Bacillota bacterium
ATCGGAGTTTAGAATTAACCCGGCTGATTATAAAACGGAAAATTATACTTTAAGCGAATTATTACAGAAGGGAATATATAATTAAGATGAATTTATCTAAGGAACAAAAAATAATAACTGATGAAAATTTACGTAATGTTATTATAAGTGCGGGGGCTGGTAGTGGTAAAACTGAATGTCTTACCACTTTTTTAGCGAATGTTGCAAAGAAAATTGATTTAAGTAGAATTATTGCGATGACTTTTACTAATAAGGCAGCAGCTGAATTAAAATTAAGATTATATGATAAATTAGCTAAATTAGATTCTAAACAAAAAGATAAGGTCTTTAGCGCAAGAATTGGCACTTTTCATAGTTTATTACTGGATATCTTAAAAGAAAATACCCTTCATCTTGAGGATCTTGCTTTAGATAGTTTAAGTAATATCGCTTCTGATATTGAATTAGCAAAATATAAGGAAGAAGCTTTTGATAAACTAATTAAAAATTTAGATAAGGAAGATATTAAATTATTAGAATTTCTTAATAATGGTATTAATCCTAGTTTTAAGGGTTTAAAAGAATTAATTGAAAATGCTAAAGATTTAGAAGAAATTGACTTTAATGATTATAGCGAAAAAGAGTATTTAGCTTTTCTTAAAAGTAACTTCATAGAGGAAGATGCCTATTTACTTAAGGAGCATGCTGATTATTATAACAGCTTAAAGAAGGTTGATTCATTAAAGGAGCTAGAAAAATTACTATTATTAAAGGATGAAGATTTATTTAAGAAAAAGAATAAGAAGGATCCAAATCATGAAGTCTTTAATGAGAGTAGAATGATTTTACTTAAACGTCTTGAAAATATTAAAGACCTTTATTTGCCTAATGATTTTTATACTAACTCCTTAAGCCAAAATCAAGAGCTTAAAAAAATCTTTGCAAAGCTTTTTAAAAGCTATCGAAATTATTATAAAGAAATCAAAAATAATAATAGGCAGATTGATTTTGACGATATTGAAAAAGCCTGTTTAAATCTTTTAAAAAAACATAATGAAATTGCAGAAAAGTATAAAAATCAATTTGATTTAATTTGTATTGATGAGTTTCAAGATACTTCAAGTATTCAATTTGAAATCATTAAATTAATTGCGAATAATAATCTTTATATCGTAGGCGATACTAAGCAGTCGATTTATAGTTTCCGAAAAGCTAATCCTAAATTAATGAATGATTTAATCAGTGATAAGCATTTTTCTTTTTATGAACTAGCTGATAATTATCGTTCAAATAAAGGAATAGTAGTTTTTAATAATTTTTTATTCACTAAATTATTTAAAGAAGGTATATTTAAAAAGGAATATGAATATTATAAGAATCAAAATGCAAAGGCTGATTATCCTTATTTAATACCTAGATTACATATAACTAATACTGATGAGGAAAAGGATTTAGAACTTTCAGAAAAATATTATATCAATGCAACTAAAAAAGATGATCTAGCAATTTCAGCTAAAATTTTACAGTTAATCAAAGAGAAAAAGGAACGCTATCCTGGTGAAAAGATAGCTATTTTATTCAGGAATAATAATGAAAAAAATAGTCTTATTAAAATCTTAAAAAGAGAAAAAATTAAATTTAGTGCAAGATCTAATATCGGTTATTTTAATTATCATCCGATAAGGGTCTTAAGTGATTGTTTGAATTATTTGATTAGTAATCGAAAAGAATATTTATATTCTTTACTTAATGCTTTATATGGCTATGAATTAGAAGCTTTAATTGATGTTTCAGAAGATAATTTACCTGAAAACTTTATAGAGGATATGAAGATTTTAAATTATTATTTAAGAAGATTTGATTATACTAGTTTATTTGCTTATCTTTTACAAATTAATGGTTACTATCAGAAATTAAATGACACCCTTAGAGCTAGTATTGATTTATTTCTTTATGATAAAAATTTAGTTAAATATGCACCTAAGGAACTTATTAAGTTAATTGATCTTGCTTATAGTAAACAAGAAAAAGGTATCTCCTTAGATATGGAGGATAATGATACAGTAGAATTATTAACTATGCATGAATCTAAGGGTTTATCTAAAGATCATGTGATCATTTATGCATCTGCTACTTATCGAGATAATAATAATGATTCATATTTGATCTATGATGGTATTAATTTTAAATATAAGGTAGGGGATAAGTTATTTCCGGGAATAAATTATCTAATAAATAAAAAATATAAAAAAGATCTATTATATAGTGAATATCTAAGAATTTATTATGTTGCACTGACTAGAGCTAAAAAAAGTTTAGAACTTGTGTGTGGCAGCATTAAGGAAAGTCAGGATGATTATCTTAAAAAAATGAAGAAATATGATTCATTTGTAAGTTTACTTATAGCACTTGAGAGTCAAAGTGATAGAAAAATAGTGGAGATATTATATGAATGAAATAGATTTGAATCTTAAAAGTAATTATGCATTAAATAGGGGCAGTTATCTTCATCAAAAGCTTGAAAGTACTAAATATGATAAGCAAATAATCGCTTTAATGGAAGAAGAATATGATTTAAAACTAACTAATGCAATGATTAAACATGAATTAGTTTTATATGAAGATGGTGAAAAAATACAAAAACATATTATTGATATGTTAGTGATTGCTAAGGAGTATGTTTTTATTATTGATTTTAAAACTGATGCTGATATAAATTTAAGAATGGAAGAATATAAGTTACAACTTAATCGTTATTATAAATTACTTAAAGATCATTTTCAGGGTGAAAATAAAGTATTTAATTTATGTTTAATAAATATCAAAGAGCTTAAAGAAGATTTATCATTTCATTTAATTAGGGTAGATTATGATGATAAATAAATTTAATAAT